>DAOVKO010000204.1 GCA_030631725.1 Actinomycetes bacterium
ATCGGCTGGTAGGGACTTCTCATTTAGCCAACTCCTTGAGGATCTCACGCAGATCGATCTTCCCCAGACACGCCTCCACGCAGCGCCCGCAACCCGTGCAGGCGAATTGCCCTATCCGATCCGGGAAAAACTTGAACTTCTTTTCGAATCGCGTATGCAGCCGTTGGGCACGCCTGGGCCTTTGATTGGCACCTCCCGCTACTCGGGCAAAGTTCTTGTATTGGCACGAATCCCAGTTTCTAAATCGCTTAAACCCTTGCTGCTCTTCCATATCGCACAGCAGGAAGCAGTGGCAGGTCGGGCAGATAAAATTGCACCCCGCGCACTCCACGCAGGTCGCCGCATACTTCGTCCATAACTCGACGTTCGGCCCGCCCTTCTCCTCCAGAAGCTCGCTCAGCTTATCGCCGAAAGTCAGCCCCTGGGCCTTTATCTGCTCGTCCACCTTTTTGGTCAGGGCTGCACGATTTTCCTCGCGCTGTTTGATCTGCTGCTCTTGAGCCTGTCCAAACAACCCGCCCTGTTCCTCTATTAGTTTCTTACCCTTATCGCTGCCGCATTCGATGACGTATCCGCCGTCAACCGGCGAGAGATTCAGATCATAGCTGCCCGCCGGATATGGTTTGGACCCGAATAACGTGCAAAAGCAAACCTCTTTCGCGTCGGTGCAGTCACCCGAAATGATCAACAGCCCATCCCGCCGGGCCTTGTAGTCCGGGTCTTGGAAGTCCCCCTCCAGAAACACGTGGTCCAGTATCCGCAACGACGCCAGGTCACACGCCTTCGCTCCGACCACCACCTGTTCGCCTTCTCCGTTCGTGCTTTCTGACCCGAAACAGCCCCCCGTATCCTGACGGGCCGGAAACAGCACCGCTTTTAGCGGTTCCACGCTCCGCACCGCTGTGAATTCCCAGTTCCCTGGCCCATCTGATCCAGCCTCTTCTATGTGATACTCCAGCTCCTCTCCTGCCGGAAGATACACCCGCTTGTCTTTGCCCAGCTTCTCCAACAGCTCTACTAGGCCCCCGTCACTGAGATAATAAAGCCTTTCTGCCAAGACCATGCTCCCTATTCCTCAGGTTTCTGCGTTGCTTTGGCCTTTCCGCCTCGCTTGTAGTGCACCGTTCACCGCCGAGGCCAACTCCGATGTACTGAAGGATTTTATATGGTAATAGAAAACGTCTTGTTCGCGAACTTTGCTTTCCAGTTCCTTGGAGTTCAAACGGGCGGTCATGATCACTTTGGCTCGCGGCTGGATGGCTTTGAGGATAGGTACCGCCTCATATCCCTTCATTTCCGGAAGATCCACGTCAACAACCAGGCAGCCGCACTGCAAGACCTTCAGTTTCGTCGCCGCCTCCTTGACACTGCTGGCCTTCTCGACGTTTATCCCTTCCATTGAAAGACAGGCCCGCCAGTCCTCTACGGCCTTTGGATCAGGATCTACCACTAGTACCCAGGATGCCTCTTTCATCGCTTTCTTGGCCTTTTAACTTCTCCGGGTGCATTCCAGACTCAAAGGCCTGGACCTAGGCCTCCAGGCTCCTATAATAATGCAAAACCAAGGCCGTTCTGGCGTTCCTGCTATTATCGGCAGTTCTGGCTACTTCTAAAGAGCTTTTATTATAGGGTTTACGAGAAAAGAATTCTGAGCGACTATCTGGCCTCTAGAAGTGGGGAAAACAGCCTCGATGGGCAATAGTACCCCATTTACGGGTATTTATTACCCTTTTAGAGCCTATTCGAATAACCCAGTCGTAACGAGGGCGAGCGAGAAGGTCCAGGACAAGGCGGCAGGTTCAAAATGCCCGGAGGCGTGGTTTCAGCCACGATGAGGACATTTTGAGCCGACAACGCCGGCCTGGACCTTCGCAGCCGGCCGCAGTAGAGCGGGTTATTCGAATAGGCTCTTAGTCCGATAGGCCATATTTGACCATCTTTGCCCGAAGTGTTTTTCGGTCGATTCCCAGATACTCTGCGGTCTTCGCCCGGTGGCCCCCAAACCGCTCCAGGGCCCGCTGAATGTGCATTTTCTCCATCGTCCGAAGCCGCCCATCGGCTGGCAGCTCCTCGCTCGCGGGCTCCTCTAGGCTGAAGTAGGTAAGGTTCCGTGGGCTAATTATAGGGGCTTCGGCCAGCACCACTGCCCGCTCGATAACGTGTTCGAGTTCCCGCACGTTGCCCGGCCAATCGTAATTCATTAGCCGATCCATGGCCTTGGCTGAAATCTCCTGCACCTTCTTGCGCCGCACCAGCCGGTATTTCTCCAGAAAGTGGCTGGCCAGCAGCGGAATATCCGCCCTTCGCTCCCGTAGCGGCGGCAGCAGGATCGGCACTACATGGAGGCGATAAAACAGTTCACGGCGGAATTTCCCCTGGGCCGCTGCTACCTGCAGTTGCGTATTGGTGGCCGCGATCACTCGCACATCCACTCTAACGACCTGGTTGCTGCCCACCTTGGTGATTTCACGTTCCTGCAGGACGCGCAGCAGCTTGCCCTGCAGATTCGGGCTGATCTGACCGATCTCGTCGAGGAAGATTGTCCCCCCGTCTGCCAATTCGAATCGCCCGTGCTTGGTAACCGTCGCCCCTGTAAAGGACCCCTTCACGTGCCCGAAGAGTTCACTTTCAAAGAGGTTTTCGACCAGAGAACTGCAATCCACCACCACAAAAGCCGCTTTTCGGCGATTGCTCTGCAAATGGATAGCCCGGGCTACGAGTTCCTTACCCGTTCCGCTCTCCCCGCAGATCAGCACCGTCGCATCGGTCGGAGCCGCCTTGGCGATCAGGTGCTCTACCTCCCGCATAACCTGCGTTTGGCCGACAATGGTGACGTTGTCTTCGAGCAGTGTCTGATTGTTCCTGGAACCCAAACGGGCCGATTGCTTCACCGCGGTCCCCAGTGCCGAGCGGATTGCCCGCCGCAGACTCTGGCTGCTCAGCGGATGCACCAGCACGTCGGCAGCCCCGTGATGCAGGGCCTGCACTGCCGAGGGGACATCATCGGCCGGCACGGCTACAATCACTTTCGCTTCCGGATCGTCGTGGACGATGGTCCGAAGGCAATCGAGCAGGGACTTGGCTGAGGGCTGGACATCCAGCACGATTACGTCAAAATGCCGCTCCACCAGTAATTCCAGGCCTTTGCTTATAGTCGCCGCGATCTCCAGACTGAACGCATCAGCTCGAGCTATTTGCTCGGCCAAGGCGCCGGTGGAAGAGCGGTTAGTGATGAATATCAGGCTTTGCTGGCGGGGCATGGCCAATTCTAGGTCAAGTTTCAGACAACAGTTAGCTTGGCCTCAACCATACAGGCCGCTATACTAATATGCAACGCTAAATCGCTCTGCTGCCCCACGGCCAACGCTCCGGGAGTAAGCAATTGCAGAAATTGCAGAAGAGGTATCAGTTCCACATCACCGGCGTCGTACAGGCTGTGGGCTTTAGGCCCTTTGTTTTCAAATTAGCCACTCAGCACGGCCTCTCCGGCTGGGTGAGCAACGGCTCAGACGGCGTGCGCATCGAAGTCCAGGGCCCGGAAGACCGCCTGAAAAACTTCTCGCAGGCCATCCGCGAAAACGCCCCGCCTCTGGCCCGCATCGATCAGCTCACTTGCCGGCAGATACCACCGGTCCGCGAGCAGGGATTCCGCATCGAGCCCAGCCAAGACCGCTCCGCCCACCATCCGGTCATCGGACCCGATGCCGCTCTTTGCCCAGCCTGTCGTCATGAGCTTTTCGACCACGACGACCGCCGCTTCGGTCATCCTTTCATTTCCTGCGTGGACTGCGGGCCACGCTACACCATCATCGAGGCCGTACCTTACGACCGCGAAAAAACATCCATGAAGGCCTTTGACCCCTGCCCTGCGTGTTTGGCCGAATATACCAGCCCCGGCGACCGCCGTTTCCACTCCCAGACCAATTGCTGC
>DAOVKO010000122.1 GCA_030631725.1 Actinomycetes bacterium
GCCGACCAGGAGCAAGGAGGATACTATGCAAGGAGCATCATTGACGACGAGCGACGCCGGCGGTGGGCAAAAGGACGGCGTCCCTTCGGGTTGCGAGACAAATCGGCGTCTGCTGCGTCAGAACTCCTAAGCATACCATCCAGGTATGCCGCAGTCGTTCTTCCTTGCATCCATCCGATTTGGCTCGCAACGCGGCTCACGTCAGGTTTTGTTAGAGTGCCTTAGTCTTATCGGTATAGCTTGTGCTCGGTTATGTACTCTTCGACCACTCTGGGCAGCAAATAGCGCACCGATTGTCCGGCCCCGATCCGCTCTCTGATCTGTGTTGACGAAATATCAATCAGCGGCAGATCGATCGCTTGTGCTCTGAGCCGCTTAATCTGTTCGGCCGTCAGAGTCGGCTCCAGCAGCGAATAGTCAGGCTGATCCTGACCTGCCCGGCCAACCACAATGATTTCAATCAGTTCGACCAATTCACCTATTTTCTGCCAACTGGGCAAGTCCTCCGCCATGTCCGAGCCGATCAGCCAGAACAAATGGGCATCGGACCCCAGGGAACTTTGCAACTGGCGCACGGTTTCGATCGTGTAACTTGGCTCAGCTCTGCCCAGCTCGCAGTCGCAGACCAGGAAACGCTCATCATCGGCCAGGGCCAAGCGCACCATCTCCAGTCGGTCAGCCGCCTCGGCCACCGGCTGGGACTTGTGCGGAGGCAACCGAGACGGTACAAATATCACCCGATCCAGGTCCAGCTCTTCATAGCTGTGAACCGCCAACAACAGATGCCCAAAGTGGATCGGGTCAAACGTGCCCCCCAGTAAACCTATTCGTTGCTCAGCCATCAATATCCACCAATCGCCACAAAACCGCCCTTGTTTATCTCTCTGGGAGTTTACCCTTTCTCTCATTGACCGTCAACCGTTCCAAGCCCCACAAACCGTCCCAGCAGCGTGTTTTCCCAAGGACCGCCGGCAAAAACCCGATTCCCAGCCTATAATTAAACAAACCAAATGATGAGCCCGCAGCAACAACCAACCACGCCATCTTCGGCCAAGCCCTGGAAATCTGCCGGACTCATCTTGACTTACTGGTGCAATTGCCGTTGTGCCATCTGCTATCTCAACTGTGGCCCCAAGCAACGGACTTCTTTCATGAGCGTTTCCGACGCCCTCGCTTACTGGAAGGGACTCGAAGCTATGGGCGGATCAGGCGCTAAGATTCATCTGACTGGTGGTGAGCCCTTTGCCAATTGGCCCGCTCTGCTGGATATTCTCCAGGCAGCCCATGCTCAGGGCCTCTGTGCTCATGAGCTCGAAACGAACGCCTTCTGGTGCACCGAACCGCAGCAAGTTTATCAGCGCTGCCGGCAGTTGGACCAACTGGACCTCGGCCGTTTGGTCGTCAGTTGCGACCTCTACCACCAACGCTACATTCCTTTCGAGCGGGTCAAACTGCTCGTCCAGGTAGCCACAGACGTTCTGGGCCCCGAGAGGGTCCGAATCCGCTGGCGAGACTTTTTTGCCAATCCCGTCGATATCTCCGACCTGGGCCCCGAACAGTCCCGCCAGGCCTATTGCCATGCTTGGCACAGCCATCACGACAGACTCACCGGACGGGCTGCCGAGAAAATCGCACCACTGCTCGAATTGCACCCCGCCAGTACCTTTGCCGGGCAGGATTGCCGCAAGCCTATATTAGCCAGTCGCCATGTGCATATTGACCCAGCCGGAAACGTTTTTCCCGGCGTTTGCGCCGGTCTGGTTGTCGGTAACGCCCGCCAGAATCCCCTGTCCCAATTATGGGAGCTCTTGCTCAGCAGCGAAGACCAGATACTCCAAACTCTAATCCAGCAGGGTCCCTACGGCCTTGTCTCCGTTGCCGCCCGTCTCGGCTATCAGCCCGGCCAGGATGGTTTTGCCGGCAAGTGTCACCTCTGCACCAAGGTCCGCCGTTTCCTGTGGGATAGCGGAAAATTCGCGCCAACCATCGGCCCCAAGCAGTGTTACTATGAAAACTGATTCCTCTAAAAAAGTCATAATTGTTGTTGACTCGACTGAACCTGGACGATATCTAGGGTATCTTCTATTGCCATTCAGCCGTTCAGTCGGCTTTGCAAATGGCCTGTAGTGCATTTATGAGTGAGAATAATAATAATAAAATATCCCCTAAAGATTCCCAAGATGGGCTTCTGCGCTATCTCCTCGGACATGGTTTGATTGACCAGGTCGAGTTGGACGAGTGCATCCAGGCCCAGCAGGCTTTGACCGACCAGAACGAGCAAACCTCCATCAGTGGCATGCTCGTCGCCCACGGCTACCTGACCCCCAAGCAGATCGAGCGTATCAAGTCCCGCCTGGAGGCTGATAAGCCTCTTCGACAAATCCCCGGCTTCCAGATGCTCGAAAAAATCGGCTCCGGTGCCATGGCCACAGTCTACAGGGCCAAGCAGATTTCCCTCGATCGCATTGTCGCCGTCAAGATTATGCCCAAGCACCTTAGCCGCGACCGAGAGTTCGTCGAACGCTTCTATAAGGAAGGGCAGGCCGCAGCCCAGCTCAACCACAATAACATTGTCCAGGCCATCGACGTCGGAGAAGCCGGCGGATATCACTATTTCGTCATGGAGTACGTCGAGGGTGAGAGCATCCACGAGCAGATGGCCCGAGGAAAAAAGTTCACCGAAAAAGAGGCCTTGAACATTATCACCCAGACCGCCAGGGCCTTGGCCCACGCTCACGAACGCGGCTTCATTCACCGTGACGTAAAACCAAAGAACATCATGCTTACCTCGGACGGTCTGGTCAAATTGGCCGACTTGGGTTTGGCCCGCGAAATCGCCGATCTAAGAGCCGCCGCCTCCGAGGCTGGGCGAGCCTACGGAACTCCTTACTACATCGCCCCCGAGCAGATCCGCGGGGAACGCGATCTCGACGCCCGCATCGATATCTATTCCCTGGGAGCCACCGCCTATCACATGGTTACCGGGCGAGTGCCATTTGAAGGGCCCAACCCCTCCGCCATCATGCACAAGCATCTCAAGCAAGAACTTGTACCCCCTGATCACATCAATACCAAGCTCTCAGCCGGCACCGCTGAAGTTATTGAGATGATGATGGCCAAAAAACGTGATGACCGCTACAAAAACGCAAAAGATATGCTCATGGACCTCGAATGTATTGCCAAGGGTGAATCCCCCCTGCTGGCTCGCGAGCGCCTTGACGCCAAGCTACTCACCGGTTTGGCCGAGGAGTCCAGTGTTTCCGGACAGCAGGTTACCATCGAAGGTCCCATACCTACCGGAGATGCCGTCAAAGCCCAAACTAAAGCTAAGCCCATCTCTGTCCAAAAGCCACCCCCAACTCCAGTACCCGTTGCCCCCATTCTCATCCTGGCCCTGATTATTTCCATAATTATCAATGTGCTTCTGGTCATCTACGCCATTTTCCGGCCCGGATAGCCCGGATTGCGCTGGAGACTCCTGCACTAATTCTCCCAGCCCCTCCGGGTCCCCTCAAATATCGTCCTCTGTTTGATTGTTGTCAGAAGAGCTACGGATGTTTGCGGAACACCGCCACCACATCCTCTACCGGAACCACGAACAGCCGATTGTCCCCCTCGAAATCCACCGGGATGGCGTGTTTGGGATTGAACAGTACCTTGTCGTAGCGATTGATGGGGAAATCCTCGTCCGCCTCCACTTGGCTGCTGACGGCCACGATCCGCCCGGTAATTGTCGGTATCTCGATCTTGTCCGGCAAATGGATGCCCCCCTTGGTTTCCTTCTTATCCTTATCCTTGCTGATAAGGACTCTGGCCCCTACCGGCTCAACCGTTTCCAGCCTGGCAACTCGTCTTTTGGTATTCTTAGCCATCTCATTTCAACCGCGCTAAATTGGATTTACCATACCTCTATTCCCATTCCCCGCCGCTCAAATAACATTATACCCCCAAACCCTCAGAAATCAACTCTGCTCACAGAAGCCCAAAATCACCAATCCCGCTGGCGGCCCAGGCTCTTAGTTTGGATTGAGTTCTTGGCGAATGTACTTAGCCCGAGCCACACCTCGCTCTTCAGCACTCATCGTCCGATTCTCGATCTGCTGCAGGTGGGCCGCCTGCGTTCGCAGAAACAGCTCGTTCAGCGTATCGAGCTTCAACCCGGACACCCTGTCCAGTGTAACCCCCATCCGCAGATGGCTGAGCAATTCAAGTGATTCCTCCGAAGAAATCGTCCGAGCGTTCTGCAGCGTCCCCAGGGCCCTGAAAGCCTTGTCGTCCACGAAGTGGGCATGCTCGGTCAGTAGCTTGTCCCGCGTCTTCTGTTCGTAATCGACGATCCTCGGCACCACGCCGTTTTTAAATTCATCGATAATCTGCTGCTCGGAAGCCCCCAGCGTCCTCTGGTTGCTCACCTGGTAGAAATCTCCCGCCGCCTGTGTCCCCTCACCGTGCAGGCCCCTGACCGCCAGATGCATATCTCTGGCCGACCGTATCACCTTCTCCATTTGCCCGCTCATCTTCAGGCCCGGCAGATGCAGCATCACCGAGACCCGGATGCCCGTTCCCACGTTCGTCGGACAGGCCGTCAGATAGCCCAATCGGCTTGAAAAGGCGTAATCCATCTTCGCTTCGAACAGGTCGTCAAGTGCATCCACTTCCTGCCAGGCCTCGTCCAGCCGCAATCCCGGCTGAAGGGCCTGAAGACGCAAGTGGTCCTCTTCATTGATCATTATCGATATCTTCTCGCTGGCCGAATAAGCCATCCCTCGCGCACCGTTCGCCTCGGCGTGCTGGCGGGAAATCAAATGCCGTTCCACCAGCAGTTGCTGATCCAGGGCTTCTGCCTCGTCGATGTTGATGTATTCCAGCGGCTCCGCCGTGGCCAGTTCACTCGTCTGCTGCCGCAGGAACTCCTGGATCTCCAGCTTCTGCTGGTGGTCGCAGCGGGAAAGGAAGGGATAACCCGCCAAGTTGCGGGCCAACCTCACTCGCGAGGAAATCACGATTCCCGCCAGGGGGCCCTCGCCCTGCAGCCAGGAGCCTGATCGTTTTGCCAACTCGGCCAACTTCATTGCTTCTCAAACTCCTTGATCCGGTCCCGCAGTTCGGCCGCTTTTTCATATTCCTCCGATTCCACCGCCCCGGCCAACTCCCTCCGCAGACGCAGCAGCTTCATATTTCTTTTTTGCTGAGTTCCCCCCCGAGCCGGAACTTTGCCCACGTGATGCGTATCTTCGCCGTGCACCCGCGTCAAGAGTCCGTCCAGCGGTTGCTCGAAAACCTCGTAATCGTTGGGACAGCCCAGCAGCCCGTGCTGACGGAATTCCAGGAAACTCAGACCGCATTCCGGACACGACAATTCCGCCAGCTCCGCCACCCCGCTGTGGGCCATGATGAAGCTGCTCAGCAGTTGATTGATATTCGTCGGCGTCTTGATCACCGTGCCGTCCGCCTCGGCGCACTGCTCGCAGAGGTGGCTCTCCTGGTGCTCACCGTTGCTCACCTCGGTGATGTGAATCGTGGCCTCGTTTTTACTGCATCGTTGGCACAGCATTTCAGATATCACCCAGCTTGTTCACCCCATCTTCTATGAATAATAGCCCTCAAACTCTTTCAATTCAAGCCCTATACCCCGCCCAACATCCCGGCGCCTCCTCCACCCTGACCGCTGCCAAACGAACGTCGGCCTCGAATCGGCCCCGGAACTGCTCGTAGAAATAACGGGCCACATTCTCCGCCGAGGGGCTTTTATCAGCCAGTTCTGCAACTTTGCCCAAGTCCTTTCCCTTCAGCTTATCGGCTATTTCAGCCAGCAGCTTTTTGACCTTCACGAAGTCCACCAGTAGCCCGTCCTGGCCCAATTCCTCCCCTTCCAGTTCCACTCGAACCCGCCAGTTATGCTCGTGCAACGGCTCAAGCCCCTCATCGCCCAGCCGTAATTGGTGCCGGGCCACGAACGATATTTCCACCGATACTTCGTACAATTTCGTTACCAAACGAAAAGTTAGGTCCCCTCTCCGCTGCTGGCCAGGTATTTTTTCTGCTCGGGCGTCAGGCGGTCGATGTCAATATTCATCGACTGGAGCTTCAGCTTGGCTACCCACTGGTCGATCTTTCGCGGCACATCGTAGACTCGAACATCCAACTTCCTTCTTTTCTTATAAGCCCACTCGCTGGCCAACGCCTGAACCGCAAAGCTCATGTCCATTACACTGGCTGGGTGGCCCTCAGCAGCAGCCAAATTCACCAGCCGACCCTCAGCCAACAGATAAATCCGCCGACCTCTGCTCAGCGTATACTCATCCACAAAATTCCGTACTTGTTTGGTTACCTTCTTCGACATGGCCTTGAGAGCCGGGATGTCAATCTCCACGTCGAAGTGTCCCGAGTTGCACACGATGGCCCCGTCCTTCATCTTGCGGAAGTGCTCGGCTCGGAGCACGTGTTTGTTGCCGGTCAGGGTAATGAACAAATCAC
>DAOVKO010000239.1 GCA_030631725.1 Actinomycetes bacterium
CGGCCTCTTCCAGGCCCTGTCGATAGCCTGGGTGAGAACAGTTGCTGTTTATCTGTCCAGGTCTTTTGTGATATTCTTGCAAAAAAAGTGGTGGACCTCACTGCCAAAATAGGTATAACTCTTTAGATAGCACAATATTATATGGAGCTTTTTCCTGCCCCGAATCTTCTACCTTTCTCACAAAGGAGATGTCAATGACTCGCATTTACGAAGACATCACCCAGACTATTGGCAACACTCCTCTGGTAAGAATCCGGAGAATAATCCGTTCCGACGCTTGTGTGTTGGCCAAGCTGGAAGGTTTTAATCCCATGTGCTCGGTCAAGGACCGCATCGGACTGGCGATGATCGATGCGGCCGAGGGCGACGGCAAAATCACCCCCGACACTACCATCATCGAGCCCACCAGTGGAAACACCGGCATTGCTCTTGCCCTTGTCTGTGCCGTCCGCGGCTACAAATGCATCCTGACCATGCCCGAGTCGATGAGTATCGAACGCCGAAAGGTCCTGCAGGCCATGGGCGCCGAAGTTGTACTCACTCCCGCGGACAAGGGCATGCCCGGAGCTATTGAAAAAGCCAAAGAACTTCTAGCCCAAACCTCTGGCTCCTTCATGCCCCAGCAGTTTGACAATCCCGCCAATCCCGAGGTCCACCGCCGCACTACAGCCGAGGAAATTTGGAACGACACCGACGGCCAAGTGGATATTGTCATCGCTGGTGTCGGAACCGGCGGCACCATTACCGGCATAGCTCAGGTAATCAAAAAGCGCAAGCCCGGCTTCCAGGCCATCGCTGTCGAGCCAGTCCAGAGCCCCGTGCTAAGCCAGACCCGCGCCAAGAAAGAGCTCGCCCCCGGCCCGCATAAGATTCAGGGCATCGGCGCTGGCTTCGTGCCTCGCGTGCTCGATCTGGAACTGGTCGACGAGATCCTCCAGGTCGATGAACAGCAGGCTATTGACTGGGCCAACCGCGCCGCCAAGGAAGAAGGCATCTTTGTGGGGATTTCTTCCGGCGCCGCTCTGAAGGCTGCCGATGTTGTCGCCGCCCGCTCCGAAAACGCCGGAAAAACCATCGTTGTCATACTGCCCGACTTCGGCGAACGCTACCTCAGCTCACCGCTGTTTGATTTTGTGGCTGGAGGGAAGTAGAAAAGCCCTGCTCCGCTGAAGCTTCACAGAGCATCCTGCGTCCCTCGGCCATGAGGGATCTTCTGCCAGCATCGCACACAAACACAACGCGAGGATTCTTCGCATAAGTCGAACTCTTTGGTCTGTGGCTATTCCTCGCCGATCGTGAGGGGCTCGGGTTCTACCTTGAAAGGCCCGCCGAACTCGAGCGTGACCGTGAACGGCCCCTTTACATCTTTTGGCTCTCGCCACGAGAGCGAACATGTGCCGCCTCAGCCATAGGCGAAAGTGAAACGCCGATTGTATGAGCCGTCGGCATTTCTGATGAGCAGCTTTGGCGCCGGTGGTCGACGTCCGTCGCGCGTCACGGTAATGCGTTCGCCGTGACGGCCTTTGAGGACGGGATTAGAGAATCTGTAAGTACTACCGCGCTTGCTATAGGCGCCGTCGTCGAGGAGCGGCTCGCCGAACTCCAGCGGGGGCTGATCTTTCTTGCCTGCCTCAAAGGTGATGGCCTTGGACGGCCCGGACGCCGAGAGCTTCCACAAGGCGCCGGACTTGTCTTTGCGCTGGATTTCCCAATGGTTTAAACGGTATTTACCGAGCGGGAGTTTGACCTGCCCATCTTTTACCGGCACAAAGAAAAGCCCGTTGACTCCCCCGGCACCAAGTGCAGTCAGGCCCTCAGGAACGCGAACGCTACCCATGGCCACATCCTTTGCCGGCCAGAACTGAACACAGGAACCGTCACGGGCGACTCTAAGCCCATGGAGCTTCCCACCGAGCTGGATATATTTGCCGATACGTCCAATGATTTGCTTGTAATCTGTCGTGATGATCTTTATCCGATCACTCCTGGAAAAATCCAGATAAGCATCATCAAAAGCCCCGTTGGCATTGGCGTCAAAAACAATCACCTGCTGCTTGACCCCCTCGATCTCGACTTCGCCTTCGTACCAGCCGCCGGCTGTAACCAGCAGATATTTGGTTTTGTCCTTCGAGGATTTCAGTTCCATATTCAGGTGATATGCAGTCGGCCCATCCTCGCCAGGCAACAGCAGCTTGACTTGCCGAAAACTGGACATAGGCTCGGCTGAGTACCCTGATTGCACAGCCTTTTCATCAGCCAGACTGCCGTTGGCGTTGGTGTCCATGAAGAGCCGGTGGTAGGAACCGGTCTTGCCGGAACGGTCCAGCACCAGCCAGACGAAGCCCGCCGGCACCATCGGCGTCTTCCACTTTCCAAACAGAGGATCTTCAGCAGCCAACTGGGGCAGCGAGACGCCTTGGGGCCTTTCGCTCGTCAGCTCCAGGTTCTGGCCGGGCGTCTTGCCGACGATCCTGGCTGCTCCGGCCGAGCTTCGATACCCCAGCCATTGTTCCTGCTCTGCGGCCGCGATTGTGCAGGGGGCAAAGCTTAGCGTCAGAAGCACGCTCAAACACGTCAGTTTCTTAATCATGATTTTTCTCCACGAGAATACGGATAGCGGCCCCTGATTCTTTGACACTGAATCATCCCCCCCCTGTTCTACCAACTAAACGACACAAGCATCTTGGCGATCTTCTCATGATTCGCGATGGTCTGGGTAACAACAAGTCGCGTATTAAAGATTGACACTGCTCCTGGTCCACCACCTTCACGCCAGGATTCTTCCGGAGCAGCAGATTTGACAAGCTCGATTATCCTAGCAATCAAAGCGCTGCGTGAGCTTCCTGCTTCGCTTGACCTGTCTGTGGAACTCCTCCGGCCTTGCGTCCGCCCGCCATCCCTGCCACCA
>DAOVKO010000098.1 GCA_030631725.1 Actinomycetes bacterium
ATTGTCCCCATGGCGTATCCACAGCAAAATGGTATTTACATTTTGATTCTTGATGTTTTAAGGGGTTCACACTGATGCAAGGACAACATCTGGTACCTATAGTTATCGAAAAGGAAGAACGGGCTGAGCGGGCTTACGATATTTTTTCGCGTCTGCTGAAGGACCGAATAATTTTTCTGACCGGAGCGATGGACGATCAGGTTGCCAATCTGACCGTTGCCCAGATGCTGTTTCTCTCGCGGGAGAATCCCAAGGCCGACGTTAATTTCTACATCAATTCACCGGGCGGGTCGGTTACAGCAGGGCTGGCGATCTACGACACCATGCAGTTTCTGCGCTGCGACGTGGCCACCTATTGCGTGGGACTGGCGGCGTCAATGGCAGCCCTGTTGCTGGCGGCCGGGGCCAAGGGCAAGCGTCACGTTCTGCCCAACGCCAAGACGCTGATCCATCAACCGATGATTCGCGGGGCCATCCCCGGGGTGGCTACGGACCTGTCGATCGAAGCCAAGGAGATAATCCGGACGCGGCAGCGGATCTATGAAATCCTGGCCGGTCATACGGGGCAGAAGCTGAGCAAGATCGAGAAGGACTGTGACCGCAACCTGTGGCTGAGCCCCGAGGAAACGGTCTCCTATGGCCTGGTTGACAGGGTGCTGAAGAAAATGCCAGCCGCTGCCGAGGAAGAATAGCTGCAGGTAGCCCGGCAGGAGTGCTCAAAGATGGTGTCAGTGCGTCTGGGGAGCATCTCGCGTTTGCAGGTAGGGCGGTTGGTGGTGTTGGCGGGGCTGGTGAGCCTGGCCGGCTGTGCGGTCAAGACGGACGAGGTGCTGGAATTACAGAGGGACAATCGCGAGTTGCACAGGCAACTCCGGCAGGCTAAGGAGACTATTTCGGCTCAGCATGAGACGCTGAGCCGAAGAGATGAGCAGATCAGTAGCCTGTTGGAGTTGGGGCCGGGGCGGCGGCTGGCGGAGCTGTTTGTTGTCGAGAAGATAAAGCTGAGTCGATATACGGGGGGATTCAATCCGGACAAGACCGGCGGCGACGACGGGGTGAGAGTGTATGTGATTCCCCAGGACGAAGGGGGCAGAACCGTTACGGCCGCGGGAAGCGTCGAGATTGATGTCTTTGATTTGGCTCAGAAGGAGGAGTCGCTGCTGATGAGCTATTCCTTCACAGCCGCTCAGGCCAAAGAGCACTGGCAGGGGGGCGGCTTGGCCAACCATTACAGTTTTACTTGTCTCTGGAAGGACGCTCTCCCCACCGGCAACGAAATCACCATTCGCGTGAAGTTCGTCGATTATCTGACCGGCCGAATCTTCACGGCCACCAAACAATGTAGCGTCCGCAATCCCAGCGCCGAGTAACAAACAGTTGTCGAATAAGGTCAGATTAGAAACCCTAGCCTGGCAAACTCGGCAACTTGAGGTGCCAGATTGGCACCTCAAGTCGATAATCTTGCTAAGCCTCACCGGTATGGGCAAAACCATTGTTTTCTCTTAGCATGGGCGTACCTCGTGGTTCGTGGGAGTCTGGACATGGCAACTAAGAAGTCAATCATACCGGTGAAGCGCATTGAGCATTCAATCCTGTTGATCCGGGGTCAAAGAATTATGCTTGATGCGGACTTAGCGGAATTATACAGAGTGGAAACCCGTTTTTTGGTCCAAGCAGTCAAGCGAAACATCGATCGCTTTCCGCCCGACTTCATGTTCCAGCTAAGCAAGGAGGAGTTTGACAACTTGAGATCACAAATTGTGATCTCAAGTCAATGGGGCGGCCGGCGTTATCCCCCCCTATGCTTTCACCGAGCAAGGCGTAGCTATGCTTTCAAGCGTCCTGCGCAGCAAACGTGCCGTTCTAGTGAACGTTCAGATCATGCGGACGTTTGTTCGTCTTCGCCGAATCCTTAGCTCTCACGCAGACCTAGCCCGCAAGCTCGCGGCTCTTGAACGGAAGTATGACCGGCGGTTCAAGGTAGTTTTTGACGCTATCCGACAGCTCATGGCCCCGCCCCCTGGGCCCAAGCGAAAGCCCATAGGCTTCAAGACCGAAACGGAGAACTGAGTATTCTGGAACGTCATCCCCGTTCTCAGAAGTCAGTTACGAACGAAGTAACATCTTGCCAGATTCGGGGAAATCTGGTTTTCCCTTGAGAATGTATTGTGTTTCTATACTTTTGGGCTGATATACCTATCTCCATAAGTATGTAGCCCTTCAAATTGGCCCCGGACCCTACCGCTACTGCCCCGCTACAGGCGGTAGTCTCTCGCCGAGAACACCGAGGTCGTGAGCGACGTCGGGCTCTTGGGGATTGAGTTGGTAGGCAATCTTGAGATGCTTCCTAGCTGAGTCGAAATCACCGATGGCACGATAGAAGCGCCCGGCGGTAGCCTGGACATAGGAATCGCTCGGTGCAGCTCCGACGGCCTTGGCTAGGGCGGGGGCCACCTGGTCGGTACGTCCTGCGCGATAATAGGCCACGGCCAGAGTCAGATAGATCCATCCGTGGTCGCGCTGGCGGACGATACTCACCGCCGTGGCCACCGCATCGTCTATCTCTTCCTGGGGGGCGTTCATCTGGACGAGGCAATCGATCTTCCCGGAATGTGCTTTGCCGTTGCCGGGAAAACGCTGCAGGGCCTGGTCATACTCGCGTATGGCCCGGTTGTATTCCTTTAGGGCTTGGCTGGCTCTAGCCAATTTGTAGTGGCGGTCGGTAGGCCTGGGGTCGTGATCGACGGCCGATTGAAACTCCAACTGGGCCTTGCGGTAATTATCGTTGGCAGCCTGGTGGTCCCCATGGCTCTTGGCCTCCTTGGCAATATCGAAAGCTTCGAGTCCCCGCTTGGTGGCCTGGTCGGCGTGATAAATGTTACAGCCGCTGAGGAGCAAACCCGCGGCCAACAGCGGTATAAAAAGATAGGTTTTCATCTGCGGTGCCTCCGTGAAAGCGAAGAGAAAACTTCTCGGTTTCAAGGCCCAGTCATAGTACCACGGCCCAGGGTTTGGGGCAAGGGCGCCTCAGGGATGTTTCTTTTTGGCACTTAGCAGGCGCAGGCCGAGCTCACTCAACTGCTCGGGGTCCACCGTTGATGGGGCCTCGGTCATCAGGCAGTTGCCCCTCTGGGTCTTGGGAAAGGCGATGACCTCGCGAATGGAATTAAGTCCGCAGAAAAGCATTACCAGACGATCCAGGCCCAGGGCGATGCCGCCGTGGGGGGCAGCGCCGGTCCGCAGAGCATCGAGGAGGAAGCCGAAACGTTGCTGGGCTTCCTCCTCGCCGATACCCAGCAGTGTAAAGATTCGCTTCTGCAGGTCCTGTTGGTGAATACGGATCGAGCCGCCGCCGAGCTCGGTGCCGTTGAGAATGATGTCGTAGGCCCGCGCCCGGACCTTCAGGGGTTCGGCTTCGAGGCGGTCGAGGTCCTGCGGATGCGGCGAGGTGAACGGATGGTGTGTGGGTGTAGGGCGATGAGTCTGGGGGTCAGTCTCGAAAAGTGGAAAATCCGTTATCCAGCAGAAGCGGAACTGGCCTTGGGGAATGAGGTTGAAACGCTCAGCCAGATTGGTCCGCAAGGCAGCGAGTGTTTTGGCCACCACATCGGGTGCATCGGCGATGGTCAGAATCACATCTCCCGGCTTGGCGTCGAAAGTGCTTCTGAGCTGGTCGAGCTGCTGGGGGGAGAAAAACTTGGCTATGGGGGCGTAGAGCTTGTCGGGGTCGATGCGGAACCAGGCAAGGCCCTTGGCGCCGACGCCCTGGACGAAGGTGGTCAGCTCGTCGAGCTCCTTGCGGGAGAGGCTGGCGCCGCCGGGCAGACAAATGCCGCGAACCTGCCCGCCGGATTCGATGGCCTTTCGATAAACCTGGAACTTACAATCCTCGGCCACGGCTTTGAGGTCCTTGAGCTCCATGGCGAAACGCAGGTCCGGACGGTCGCAGCCGAAGCGATCCATGGCTTCGGAATAGCTGATGTGGCCGAAAGGCTCGGGTATTTCGATCTGCAGGATCTGGCGGGTGAGCTCTTTGAGCAGAGATTCGGTTACCTCCATGACCTGCTCTTCGGTGACGAAGGCCATCTCGAGGTCGAGCTGGGTGAACTCGGGCTGGCGGTCGGCCCGGAGGTCCTCGTCGCGGAAGCAGCGGACAATCTGGAAGTATTTGTCGTAGCCGGCGGTCATTAGAATCTGTTTGAAAAGCTGAGGGGACTGGGGCAAGGCGAAGAAGTGCCCGGGGCTCAGCCGGGCCGGTACCAGAAAGTCGCGGGCGCCTTCGGGGGTGCTCTTGGTCAAGAAAGGGGTTTCTATCTCCCAGAAGCCGCGCTGGTCGAGGAAGCTGCGTATTGCCTGGCAGATGCGGTGGCGGGTTTGGAGATTTTGCTGCATGGCTGGGCGGCGGAGGTCGAAGAAACGATAGCGCAGGCGGAGGTCCTCGGATACGTCGTGGCCTTCGCTGAGCTCGAAAGGCAGGGACTCCGGGCGGGCCAGTATCTCTAGCTGGTGGACGTCTACCTCGATTTGGCCGGTGGGCAGGTCGGGGTTGATGGTGCCTTCGGGGCGATGATCGACGACGCCCTCGACGGCGATGACGTGCTCGGTGCGGATGGACTCGGCCAAGCTGTGAGACTCAGTGTGGGTCTGAGGGTTGAAGACCAGCTGGGTGATGCCTTCGCGGTCGCGAAGATCGACGAAGATGACGCCGCCGTGGTCGCGATAGGAATCTGCCCAGCCGGCTAACCTGACGGTGGAGCCGACGTCGGCGGCCCGGAGTTGGCCGCAGCGGTGGCTGCGAATGTAGAGCGGGACGGAGGGTTGAGCTGGGCTGGACTCGCTGGGGACTGCTGTCATGCGGATGACTCCTTCTCGACGGGTGGTCGGGATACCTGGAAAGAGACATTATACAGCAGGAGAATGAGCAGTAAAGGACGCTTAGCGTAAGGTGGCAAATTTGGGTTGCCGATAGAATAATCAGCGGTTAGGATAGGTGGGCGGGTATCGGAGCTGGACGAGAGTTATGATTCTGATTATCGATAACTACGATTCATTTACCTATAACCTGGTGCAGCGGATCGGGGAGCTGGATTCGTCGATCGAGCTGCGTGTGTTTCGCAACGATAAGATTACGCTGGGCCAGGCTGGGCAGTTGGGGCCGGAGCGGGTGATTATTTCGCCGGGGCCTTGCACGCCGTTGGAGGCGGGGATCTCCAACGAGATTATCAAGCACTTTGCGCCGAAAGTGCCGCTGTTGGGTGTGTGCCTGGGGCATCAGTGTATTGGGCACTGTTTCGGGGCCAGTATCGTGCGGGCTGATCGGCTGATGCACGGCAAGACGTCGATGATTCATCATGACGGCAAGACCATTTACTCGGGGCTGGATAATCCGTTTGAGGCCACGCGCTATCATTCGCTGATCATCAAGCCGGGTACTTTGCCGGATTGTTTTGAGATTACCGCCCGCACGGACCGTGATGAGATTATGGGCATCCGCCACAAGGAATTTGCCCTGGAAGGCGTGCAGTTCCATCCGGAAAGCTTCCTGACAGAGGTGGGGCCCAAGCTACTGCGAAACTTTCTGCAACTGTGAGTATCTCTTGTTTTCTGGTTGAACTTGCCGGGTTGCAGGCAGAGAGAGGGACTAGCTAAGCAAGGACATACAATGTTATATCGGAAACCCCAGATAAGATTTATAGAGTTCCTGATAAAGGCTGGTTCAACAGGAGGACTTGTTAGATGCTAAGAGGTAATGCCGTTATTGGCCAATCAGGCGGCCCGACATCGGTAATCAACTCTTCTTTGGCAGGTATAATTAACGCAGCTAAAGAGTATGATGGTATCGAAGAGATTTTGGGTATGCGTTTCGGCATCGAAGGTTTCCTGGCCAAGAATATTATTGAATTGGATAAGGAATCAGCTCAAACGATAGACAGGCTTAAACATACGCCCTCAAGCGCTTTGGGTAGCTGCCGACATAAGCTGCAGGATGAGGATCTGCCGATAATTCTTGACTTGTTCAGGAAATATGACATCCGTTATGTTTTTCTGATTGGCGGCAATGACACCATGGGTACAATCCATCGCATCGAGCTTTATGCAAAAGAAGAAAACTATGATTTGATAGGGATAGGCGTACCGAAAACAGTTGATAACGACTTGTTCGGGACTGACCATACACCGGGTTTTCCCAGTGCCGCTCGATATGTAGCCCTTTCTGTTATGCAAGCCGGTATCCTAGCTCGCGACATGCAAACGGTTGATCAGTTTGTTATCTTTCAAGCGATTGGGCGTGAAGCCGGCTGGCTGGCGGCAGCTTCCGCGGCAGGCAAGCGAGATGCTGCTGATGCTCCACATATTCTTTGTCTACCAGAACGCCCTTTTGAGAAGGAAAGCTTTCTTAGAGAAGTCAAACGCTGCCATGATGAGTTTGGCTGGGTATCGATTGTTTGCGGTGAAGGAATTGCTTATGCTGACGGCAGGCCGATTTCCGCTTCTCAAACGACCGACAAGTTCAATAATATCGAATTTGGTGCAATGGGCGGTACCAGTGCCGCAATGATACTCCACAAAATGATTTCAGAAGAATTCGAGTTTAGAGGGGAATTTCAGATTACAGAGTCTTTGCCAATGTGCGCTGCCGACAGAGCGGTGCAGTTGGACATTGATGAAGCATATATGTGCGGCAGACAGGCTGTGGATTTGGCCAAACACGGGAAAACCGGACTTATGGTAACATTGCAGAGAACCGCCGGAAGTGAATATGCCTGTATTACCGGCACGGCAGCTTTGAATGAGGTTGCGATTAAAGCCAAGCCTATGCCGGATGAATATATCAATGCGGCCGGTAGTTTCGTAACCGATGCATTCCTGGATTATCTGAGGCCATTGGTTGGCAGGTTGCCGAAATACGCTACACTGAAAATGGATAAAATTGTAACTCTTTAGCCGTTTGCAGTTGATGGTATCAAAACACCGCAGGAAATCGACACAAATGTCCGATAATAATCAGCATGGTTATCACCGCGGCATCGGTAGATATTCGGGACTTTGGCGAGGCTTTGACCGAAAAGCAGGCTCGCCAAATCTTTCGCCAAGGCGAAGAGGCCGTCGTCTTTGCCTTGTTGCAATTGGCCAAGCAGTTGCAACAGGCCCAGAGCACCGCCCTGGCGGGGCCTTCGACCCCTTCGGGCATGAAGCCGCTCTATCAGAAACCGTCGGTCTTGCCTTTTCTAATCCGTGCCTGGCAGCAGCGTCAGCAGCGCAAGAGGCGTACTCGCCGCCTGCAGGAGATTCACGATGCAGTATATTCTCACGATCGCGATCGCCTGGCTGAGCTTCTGCATCGGCTGCGCCAAACCCCCCGCCATCTACGTTGAGGGGCTTAGCCCCATTCCGCTAAAAGCTGGTGAGTCCTTCACGGCCCCGGCGGATGGATGGTTCCTGACCGACCCCGCCCTAGAGGAAATGCTTCTG
>DAOVKO010000158.1 GCA_030631725.1 Actinomycetes bacterium
CCGCGTGAGCCCGCCTCTCGCACCGCCTGGGCCAATTGCCACAATCCCTCCATCTGGACCGCCTCGTCTTGCCCGAACTCCAGGCGGAAACGGGCCTCCGATGCGACAGCTCCGCGTCCCTTCGAGGCCTGGCCAAAATAATCCGCAAAGTCTACTCCCTTTGCCGCAAGCTTCTTGAGGCAGCGCTTTATGTCCTTACACTCGTGCAGCTCAAAGACGCGTGCCTGGTGGGCCGCCGCTTCTCCCTGGCCCCCTACTTCCTGGGCCTCCCCCACTTCCAGCCCACCGAGCGACCGGTCTTTCTCTCGCAAAAACTCCGTTACTTCTTTTTGACTGTAAAAAAGCTGCTGCTCATTGTCCAGCACAACCAGGTGGCTCGGTAATTCCC
Source organism: Actinomycetes bacterium (assembly GCA_030631725.1). Lineage (GTDB taxonomy): Bacteria > Planctomycetota > Phycisphaerae > JAACET01 > JAACET01 > JAACET01. The sequence continues at coordinate 389 of DAOVKO010000158.1, forward strand.
CGTCCGCCTTACGATACTCCGCTAGAAAATCCTTCAGTGCCCATCCCCGCCGCTGCAGCACCCAGCTCAGGTCATTCAATTTATCGATCAGCTCCACGATCTCGCTGAGCTTTTTCCCGGTCAGTTCACGGGCCCGGCCGTTACCATTGCCCCCCACTACCAGCTTTGCCCCCTCTAAACCCAGCGAAGTCTGAATCTGGCGCATGGCCTGCTCGTTGAGAATATACTCCTTACGCTTGCGCCGCTTAATCAGATAGAGCGGCGGCTGAGCCACGTATAAATAACCGTTCTTTATAAGCTCCGGCATCTGACGAAAGAAAAAGGTCAACAGCAACGTCCGAATGTGTGCGCCATCCACATCCGCATCGGTCATAATAATAATCTTACCGTACCGTCGCTGCTCCAAATCGAAATCATCCACCCCAATACCCGTGCCCAAAGCACTGATGATCGTCACTATCTCAGTATGGGCGAGCATTTTATCCACCCGGGCCTTCTCCACGTTGAGAATCTTGCCCTTCAACGGCAAAATAGCCTGGTGCTGCGAGTCCCGCCCGGCCTTGGCCGAACCGCCCGCCGAGTCCCCCTCCACCAGGAACAACTCGGTACTATTAATATCCCGCATTCGGCAATCCCATAGCTTGCCCGGCAGACTGCTCGAGCCCAGTGCCCCCTTGCGCCGGGTAAGGTCCCGAGCCCGTCGGGCCGCCTCCCGGGCCTGGGAGGCCTGCATCCCCTTCTGGATGATCTTCTTGGCCTCCGAAGGATGCTCCTCCAGATAAGTGCTGAAAAGATCATTCACCGTCGTTTCCACGAAGCTGCCTACTTCACTGTTGCCCAGCTTGGTCTTGGTCTGGCCCTCAAATTGCGGCTCAGGAACCCGCACGGTAATCACGGCGCTAAGCCCTTCCCGCAGGTCTTCCCCCGACGGCGCCGAACCGTTCTTCAGCAGCTTGCTGTTGCGGGCATAGGCGTTGAGCGTCCGCGTCAGAGCCGTCCGGAACCCCGACAAGTGCGTCCCCCCTTCGATGGTATTGATGTTGTTGGCAAAGCTGTGCACGTTCTCCGCATAACCGTCGTTGTACTGCATGGCGATTTCGCAAATCAGATTGCTCGCCGCGTCTTCCCGATGAATATAGATCGGCTTGCGGGTCAGCACATTTTTCCCCTCGTTAATGTGCCGCACAAAAGCCACGATCCCTTCGGCAAAGCGGAACTCCTCCGACTTCTCGTCCCGCTCATCTGTCAGTTTGATCCGGAGTCCCTTGTTCAGATAGGCCAACTCTCGCAGTCGCACCGCCAATGTCTCGTACCGAAAACCGACCTCCGGGAATATCTGGTTGTCTGGCTTGAACTGTACCCTGGTTGCGGTCTTTTTGCTTGAGCCGATCCGCTTGAGGGGCTGGGTGGTTCGTCCTCGCTCGAAGGCCATGCTGAACGTGCCTCCGTCCCGGCAGACCTCCACCTCCAGCCATTCTGCCAAGGCATTCACTACGCTCACGCCCACCCCGTGCAGCCCGCCGGAAACCCGGTAGGTCCGTTTGTCGAACTTGGCCCCCGCGTGCAAGAGGGTCATACAGACCTCAATTGCCGGCTTGCCCGTTCCCGGATGGATATCCAACGGAAAGCCCCGCCCGTCATCCAGTACCGAAGCAGAACCATCCGCGTGGATAGTCACCACGATATTTTCACAGTTGCCCGCCATCGCTTCGTCGATGGAATTGTCCACCACTTCGTACACCAAGTGGTGCAGACCCCGCGTCCCGGTATCACCGATATACATTGCCGGCCGCTTGCGTACCGCTTCAATCCCCTCCAGCACTGTAATCTTGCTGGCGTCGTATTTGCCAGCCCTCGCTCGCGAACCTCGTTGGCCTTTAGTTTTGGTCATAGCTGCTCCCTCGGCACGATCTTCTCCTTTCTTTCCGGCCTCACCTTCGCTTGTCTCCCGCCCCCAAAGTACTCTGATTCCCCAACCTGAGGCGTATTGCCCTGACCGTCCGATCTTCAGACTGCTCGCTCAGCTGCTTGGCCAAGCCCCCTTGAACCAGCCCCTTTAGCTCCGCCATGTGCGCCGCAGAATCAACCTCGACGCGCAACGTTCCCCGCCGAAGCCCTTCCAAGCGGCTGTGTCTGCTCAACTCCACGCCTACCAGCTCCTCCCAGATACCCCGCAAGCTTGCCAGCGGGCTCGGTTTATCCAACCCTTCAGCCTGCACCAGCGCCCGTACCAGCACTCCCACTCGCACCGGCTCTCCACGCGGTTGGCGGTTTTGCCAAGCCCGCCGCAATTGATCCGCACTCACCGCTGGCCTGTTTATCCGCACATCAAGTATCCAAGCTGGCCCTGTGTACCGCCCCCACCTCAACACACGCTCTTTCCGCTGGGCATTCCCTGGGCATTTCAAGACAAGCTGACCGGCATCACTACATACAGGAAATCATCCCCGCTGCGGATCACCCCCGGTGTATTTCCCGCCTTCAGCTCCAGGCTGATTTCCTCCGTACCCACAACCCGCAAGGCCTCGAGCACATAGTGCGGATTGAAGCCGATCTCCAGATCGTCATAGCTAAACTCGATGCCCAGTTCGACCTTGCCTTCGCCGGTCTCGGCCGCCCGCCCCGTCAGCACCAGGCGATCCTTGGCGAACTGCATCCTGACACCCTGCGAGCTTTCCGTCGTCAGCAGTGATGCTCGGCGGAAGGCGCTAAAAAGCACGTCTGTCTTGAACTTGACGCTCACTGCAGTATCATGCGGAATAACCTCGCTGTATTTCGGGAAGGTGCCTTCCACCAGCGTACTGCTTATCGTCACCCTCGGTAGTATAATTACAATGCGGTTTTCCTGGAAGCCCACCCACACTTGCTCCTCGGCTTCTACCAGACACCGATCCAATAGGCTCATCGTTTTGGTCGGCACGATCGCTGTTACCTCCGTGCTCCCGGAAATCAACTCTGCTTGTACCTGAGCCAGTCGTCGCCCGTCAGTGGCCACCATCGTCAGATTTTTCCCCTCAGTCGTCCACAAAACACCGTTGATCGCATAGCGGCTGCTCTCCTTGGCCGCAGCAAAAAGTGTCCGCTGTATCATCCTTCGCAACAGGCCCGCTTTGATTTTCAGTCCGTCCTGCCCATCGGCCTCCTTCACTGCCGGAAAGCCTTCTACTTCCGAGGTGTTCAGTATAAAATGGCTGTCCGAGGTGTCGATTCGGCACGTGGTCTCTTTGATTGCTAGGCTTAGAGTATCGTCTGGGCACTCGCGTACAATGGCTAGGAAACGATCCGCCGGTACTAACCCTTGCCCCGCCTCCTTTACTTCCACCTGCTCCAGACGGTAGCGAATACCTACCTGCAGATCCGTTGCTACCACGGCCAAGCCCGCCTCCTGACAATCCATAAGCACACATTGCAGGGCCGGTTTGGGTGTGCGAGGTGTAATCGCTGCGCTAGTTACTTGGAGGGCTTCCAGTAGTGCTGCTCTGTTACAAATAGCTTCCATATCAATTTACTCCTCAGGTCCTGGATTTTTGAACAAAGCGGCTCCTCGAACGCAGGTTTTTGCCTGTTTTGCCAACGAGGTGCCCCGCTTCCTTTAGCGGCGTATGACCGTTAGTCCACTCTTATTATTCTACTAAGACTTTATTTAAAATGATAGTAGTAATATAGCAATAAATATGTGCGTCTTCAGAAACCAACTCTTGCTAACCACCTTTGTAGCAAGGAGTTGAGTAGGAAACCTGAAGCGGGCGGCTTGTGGGCAACCTGTTAGCGGCCTCTAGTCTTGTCTTGCCGGCGCAATAGGGCTTTTTGCCTGGTCTTCTGCTAGCCTGTTCGAATTTGTTCTGAGAAGAGCTTTTAGCTGACAGCTTATCCCGATACCTCCGTGTTGTATTGGGTCTGCTCCAGCCCAGCAGCGCCAAGATTGTGGCAGATTTCCTCCAGCAGAGCCTGCAGGTGAGCGTCGTAGCTGCGCTGCTGGTTGATCGTGCGCACGGCGTGCAGAACGGTTGTATGATCTCGGCCGCCGAAGTACCCGCCGATTTCCTCCAGAGAATGCCGGGTCAGATGCCGGGCCAAATGCATGCATATTTGCCGCGGGTAGGCGATTGATTTGGTCCGTCTCTTGCCCTGCAGGTCCGTCAGCCGGACGTTGAAGCGCGAGGTTACCGCGTCGAATATCTGCTGGATAGAAACGTCCTGTGTTTGCCCTACATCCGGATCCGTCAGGGCCTGTTTGGCCAGTTCTAGAGTGATCGTCCCGCCGTTAATAGCCGCCCAGCCAACCACCTTAGTTAGGGCCCCTTCCAACTCCCGGGTATTCGAATCGACCTTGGTAGCGATGAAGCAAACCACATCGTCCGGTACGCTTAACCCGCGAAGGTGCGCTTTCTTACGCACGATTGCCACCCGCGTCTCGTACGAGGGCCTGTCAATCCGGGCCACCAAACCCCAATTGAACCGGCTAATCAGGCGCTCCTCCAGAGAAGGTATCTGACTCGGGGCGCTGTCCGAACTCAGTATGATCTGCTTACGGCTCTGGTAAAGGGTATTGAAGGTGTGAAAAAACTCTTCCTGGCTCGACTCCCGGTCTGCCAGAAAGTGAATATCATCTATCACCAGCACATCTACATGCCGGTAGCGGTAGCGGAAATTATGTAAATTTCCCTTTTCCACCCCTTCGATGAAGTGGTGGATGAAGG
>DAOVKO010000238.1 GCA_030631725.1 Actinomycetes bacterium
ACTTATGAACGATCAAATCGCCAAGCCCGCTGCCCCAGCCCGCTGGCAAATACATAAAAGACTTTACAACTGGGTTCTCGGCTGGGCCGACCATAAATACGGACCCCTGATTATGGTCTCCATTGCCCTGGTCGAACCGATCTTTCTGCCCATTCCCGCTGACCTCTTGCTGATCGCCATGTGCCTAGCCAAGCCCAAGAAGGCCCTGCGCTACGGCCTGTTGGTTGCCGCCTTTTCCATCCTCGGCGGATGCCTGGCCTTCGGCTTAGGGCTGGCCATCGGAGGCCAAAACGTCAGTGACTTCTTCCACGCCCTGAAGCTCGGCCCGCTCGACCTCGGACCCAAAGCCGACCTCACCCTGGAAATCTATCGCAAAATCCCCTTCTGGGCCGTCGCTACCTCCGCCCTGACCCCCGTCCCTTACATGCTCTTCAGTTGGCTCGGCGGATTCGCCCGCATATCCTTCGCCCTCTTTGCCGTAACCTCCGTCATCTTCCGCAGCCTCCGCTTTGGCAGCCAAGCCGTCCTCATCTACCTCCTCGGCGAAAAGGCCAAACCGCTGATCGACAAATACTTCAACCTCATCTGTTGTGCAGTCATCGCCCTGCTCGCCGCCCTGTTTCTGCTGACCAGAATAATCACCGGCTACCTGGTCCCTACCCGCTAAGGACCCAATCTCATGCAACCCCAACAGCGTCAAACTTTGCTGCGTGTCGCTCGCGAGGTAATCGAAGCCGTCGTCCAGGGCCAATCTCCACCTCGACACGAATTGTCCGAGCCCATTTTCGCTGAGCATTGCGGCTGTTTTGTCACCATAAAAAACCGCGGGCGCCTGCGCGGTTGCATCGGCACCTTCGTGGCCGAGGCCCCTTTGTTGCGCAGCGTCGAGCAGATGGCCCAGGCCGCCACCCGTGACCCCCGCTTTCCTCTCGATCCCATCACCCCAGAAGAGCTGGGCCAAATCGACATCGAAATTTCCGTCCTCTCCCCCCTGGAGAAAACACTCGAGCCCCTCTCCCTCGAGCTCGGCAAGCACGGCATCTACATCCGCCGCGGATTCAACACCGGTTGCTTCCTGCCGCAAGTCGCCACCGAAACCGGCTGGTCCAAAGAGGAATTTCTCTCCCATTGCTGTGCGGGAAAGGCCGGCCTCGAACCCGACGCCTGGAAAAAACCCGACACCGAGGTCCTCCTCTTCACCGCTGAAGTGTTCAACGAATCCGCCCCCCCGAAATAATCACTGTGCTAAATCCCGCCGACGATGTACGAAGTTCTTGTCGCTGACCCTGTCGGTGTTGACTTCCACATCCCTGAGCTTCAACTCCAGTGAGAGCTTCTCTTCGTGCCAAACGATGTGAATCTTCGTCGCCAGCTTCGCCCCCTCGAACTGCTGGTAATCATCCAGCGATGCCGACAGATATCTGTGCCCCTTCTCGTCGAAAAGTTCAATCAAGTCCACCTGCTGCTTGCGGCGATGCCACCATATATCTTTCCGTGCTCTCAGCGAGCCGTCCGCCAGACGCTCGACGAAAGAGAGCACATAATACGGCGGGGCCTCGTAGCCCCGCAGCACCGGCCAAGGACCATTCAACATATCCACCGCCAACTCATACACCCCCAGAACGCTCAGCAGGTCCAGGGCCCGCTCGGCTTGGGCCGCCGAATCCTCCCCGTAAGCAACAAAGTTATAAACGTCGTCCTCACTCTTGGGGGCATCCAGCATATACCAGTATCCGTCGCTGTTGGAGCCCATCTGGAATTCCGCTACCCCTAGACTGTCCCGCCCGCGCAGCAGCAATTCCCGCGGTGGTCTGGACAACTCATCGGGCTTGCGAAGAATAAGATGCCCCCCCACGCTGTGCTTTTCTCCCGGCAATTCAACCGTAATATCCACACGGCTCCATAACTTGCGGATGAGCCTGTTGTTCGCGTTGATCTGCTCGATCAATGCCTCTGTGCTCCGCTGGACTATCGGGCCAGGCTCCGGCGGCTTCTTGCCCCAGCCCTTGCAACCACCCATAGCCAGGGCCACAGCCAGTATCGCCAAGACCTTCGTTTTTACAGTAAAACTCCCGCTAGCACTCACAACTCACTCCGCAGGATAGCACTTAGTTGCTCGGACACCTCTTCTATCTGAGCATCATCGAGCCGGGGATTTAGAACCTCGTGTTTGGTCTGTTCCCGCACCTGCCCCATAATCCAGATTTCCTGCCCGTCCCGCAACTGGGTCTGTTGGTACTTCAAAATCCGCTTGCGCATCAGGATCAGGGCCAACACGAATCGAAAGTTAATCTTCGCCCGCTCGCTCGCCTCACCCAAGCGCTCGAAGAACTCCAGCAGTACCTCATCATCTACCAGCAGCTTTTTCTTCTGGGCCGGCTCCGGCACACGGGTCTTCCAAAAGCAGAACGCTTCCGGAGACTCTCGTTCCCAGCATTCTTGGCAGTAATCCTGCCGCTCAAAGCCCCCGCTTGCCTCGGGCTTTTCTTCTTCCGCCTGTTCCGGCGCTTCCTGCTGCTCAAGCAGCGCGGCATAGTACTCTTGTCCGGGCTCAAGACCTTGCCCGCAACCGGCACATACCCCCTGCGTCTTGGCCACTTCCCAATCTGCTATCATTGAACCCGTTGCCTAAACATCAAGATTCCGCACCTCAGCCGCATGCGTCTCGATGAATTCCCTCCGCCGCTCCACGTTGGCCCCCATCAGGATAGAGAAAATCCGGTCCGCTTCGGCCGCATCATCCATCTGCACCCGCAGCAGGCTCCGCCGCGACGGATCCATCGTCGTCTCCCACAGCTCATCGGCGTTCATCTCACCGAGTCCCTTGAAGCGTTTGACGTCCAGTCCGCGTGAGCCCGCCTCTCGCACCGCCTGGGCCAATTGCCACAATCCCTCCATCTGGACCGCCTCGTCTTGCCCGAACTCCAGGCGGAAACGGGCCTCCGATGCGACAGCTCCGCGTCCCTTCGAG
>DAOVKO010000121.1 GCA_030631725.1 Actinomycetes bacterium
CCAAGCCCAGCTTCTTCTGCGATCAGGGGCAGCTCCAGGTCCGATAACATTTGCAGGTCGTCCTGTGTTGATCGCCCCTTGGTCAGCAGATAATCTCCCACCAGGCAGCCCGAAGCACCGGCAAAGAACATCCAGCTCTGCAAGTCGCGCAGGTTCACCTCCCGTCCGCCGGCCACCTTTATCTGAGCGTCCGGCAAGACAAACCTGAATACTGAGATGATCTGCAGGATTTCCAGCGGTTTCAGCGGCGCAGCCCCAGCCAGGGGAGTCCCCTCCAGCCGGTGCAGAAAATTCAAAGGCACCTCTTCCGGGCCGATCTGGGCCAAAGTCGCTGCCAGCTCCAGGCGGTCCGCTACCGTCTCGCCTAAGCCGAAAATCCCCCCGCAGCAAAGGCTCATCCCTGCTCGCTTCACCGCCGCTACCGTCGCCAGCCGGTCGTCATAAGTGTGTGTAGTAACAATACTTGGGAAAAAACTGCGCGACGTCTCCAGATTGTGGTTGTACCGCTGGACGCCGAGTTCACGCAGCCGTTGCGCCTGAGAGTCCGATAATATACCCAGAGAAGCACACAAATAAGCCTTTCCCATCCTTGCCAACTCTATTAGTGTCGGAGCCAGAGACTCCAGTTCTGCATCGCTGGGGCCTCGCCCGCTGTTGACGATCCCGAACGCCGAGACACCCATTTTGTTCGCCTGGGCGGCCGCCCGGATGATTTGCGAGTGTGAAAGACTTTCGGACTCGCACGAACCGCTCGCCGCGTGATGAACCGACTGTCCGCAGAACGCGCAGTCCTCCGAGCAGAGCCCCACCTTGCCGGCCGCAATTGCGCAGAGCCTAACCTGACGACCGACTCTGGCCAGCCGAATGCGGTTCGCCCAGTAGAAAAGGTCGTAAATGTCGTCGCCGCTACTTGCTTCGACAAGTCTTGCCGCCGTGTCGTGATCGGCCCCCGGACCGCCGGCCAAAATGCCTTCAGCAACGTCGGCTAAAAAACAGTTCAAGAAAATATCCCTTGCAGCCCAAAACTACCGGCTGACAAAATAGTTCCTTAAGTCCACGCTGTCATACAGAACGATTCCTCTCTCATTCGGATCGTACTGATAAACATTGAGCCTGTCGTTGGAACCGTCCAGGGCGTACAAAGCTTCGTTGCTGTCGCTGAAGGCTCCGGTGACCAATATATAGTCACCCCCACGGTCCACGGTATCCGCCCAGACCAGCGACGCATCCCGGCCCCGCCAGGCGCCATGCACCAGTACCAGCGTGCAGAGCAGCACCACGGCAGTAACGCTCAAAACTGCTATGATCATGTTTTTGCTGTCCATAATAGTTCCTCCGTAAGCCTCAGCGGAAGTCCGCAGCTAGTGAAGCCCGGCCGTTGTAACTGAGCCTTTTCTTGCTCTGGCTGAAGGTAAAGACCGCCAGCATTCGCCTCTCCAGGTTCACGACATACAGTGCCTGTTCGCTTTGTCTAAATCGCCCAGTCACCATCAGGTACTTAGGCGAACCCGGCATAGCTTGAGCCTGAGCCGTTCCCGCCCAGGCCTGTCCACCATCGACCACGCTGAGGACCACCGCAGCCAACAGCCCAAGGTTCACCACCAACAATATGGCAATGACAACCGCTTTGATCTTCATTGCTCACGCCTCCTTTCTAATGGTCCAAGAACCCCCAATACACTCGGACGAGCCAAGCAAGCGGTTCGCCTGCTAGGGCTCCAATTCACGCTTCGAGTTTTTAAAAGCCGGGTACCAGGCCACCCCCAGTAGAATAAAGGCCAGGAACCATGGCCAAGGGTCGGTTTTGTGTTGCGGACGCGGCGGCATTTGTTCAGGCGTAGCCCTTTGCCCTTGGGCCGGGCTGGCGCCGCCGGCTAAAATGAACGCTAACACCACTAAAATCAAGACCTTATGTAATCCACCACCCCGCGGCTTGAACCTCATCCAAGCCCCTTTCGCCCGGCCAGACGCTATTGCGATGAATTTGACCATAAAACATCCTCCAACGGCTTGGCTAACTCCCTGAACCGCCCAGACCCCATTGATACCGTCCTCCAGCGAGGAGATCGCACCCGCATATTATCCATGTAATCCGACAGCCATACCAGCAGAAATCCATATTTTTCCCCGTCGAAAACGTGGACCCCGGACTCAACCGGCAGATTCTCCACTTCTCGCAGCCAATAACAGAACACAAAGGCCGCCCGAAAACCCAACCCGAAAACTTCCTCCCACTTTCGCAATCCTTCCAGATCCTCGGCGGTTACCCAATTCTCCCAGTAGCGTTTGGTCCCTCGGCTCTGGTAGGGCCACTTGCGCCCTTTCACGTCCACCAGAATGTTCTCGCCCCGCTGGGGATACAGCACCAGATCAAAGCTCTTGAGCCTTACCCCGGCGAAGGCCGATCGCTTTATCTGATCCACACGCAGATAGGCTACAGACCTACACTGCAGATAATCCTCCACTGCTCGCTCATAATGCCGCCTGTTTATACCGCCAACGCCCATTATTCAAAGACCTGCTCAGGATTCGACAGGAATTTCTCCAGCAGTACACGCTCTTGTTTGCCGCTGGCCATATCTTTGATACTCACCAGGCCTTCGTCGGTTGTTTCCTGTCCGACAATCACGCAGCGCCTGGCACCGGCGGCCGCGGCCGCCTTAAGCTGCTTACCCAGGCTGGTCCGTTTGTACGAGAACTCACTGCCCCTGCCGCTTGCTCGCAGCCGGGCTACTACCTCCAGGACCTTGTTGAATAGACTCGCATCCGCATCGATAATATAGAACTCGCTGGTCTTGGCAGTCTCCGGCAGCAGGCCTTTCTCCGCCAGCACCTCCGTCAAAATCACATCGCCCACTCCGAAGCCCACCGCAGGCATGCTCGGCCCACCTAAAGCCTTCAGCAGGTCATCGAAGCGACCGCCGCCGCACATAGCCCGGAATTTGCCCGCCCGGTCGAATATCTCGAAAACCATGCCCGTGTAATAGGCCAAGCCCCGGACGATGCCGATGTCAAAGCTACAGTAATCCGCCACACCCAGAGTCTTCAGCACAGAAAAGACCTCAGCCAACCTCTCGCCGGCTGCGCGGCTCTGGCTGCTCAAACCGGTTTGGGACATAATCTCCTCCAGGGTCCGATAACTAGTTATGCGCCGCAAGCCCTCACGCAACTTCTCGTCCGTAAGTACTTGTTGTAACTGGGCTTCGAACGCCTCGGCCGCTATTTTTCCCTGCTTGTCCAACAGCCGATAGGCCGTATCAACCTGCTCAGCGGAAAAGCCCGCCTCCTTCAGCATAGCTGCCAGCAGCTCACGGCTGGATATCCGCACCACCACATCCTCGGCCTTCAGTCCCACGGCCCGCAGCAGATCGACAGCCACAAAAATACACTCTGCGTCGGCTACGGCGCTATCGACCCCCAGGATATCGATATTCCACTGGAAGAACTCACGCAGTCGGCCCCGCTGGGGCTGCTCAGTGCGACAGAGCCGCGGAATGCTGAACCATCTGATGGGCTTTGCAAGGCTCTCTACACGCTGGTTAACCATTCGGGCCAGCGTCGGGGTGATCTCCGGCCTGATGGCCAAATCCCGGCCCGCCCGGTCTGTCAGGCTGAACAACTGCTCTACAATCTCCTGGCCCGACTTGGCCGTCAACAGCTCAAGATGCTCCAGGATCGGCCCATCGTACTCCACAAAGCCGTTGCGCAGAGACACCTGCCTCCACAGATCCTCCAGCCAACGCCGCTGGAACATCTGCTCCGGATAGAAATCGCGCATCCCTTTGACTCTTGACAACTTCATTGATATTCCCTTGCTGCCGGCAGCTTGTTTTTACCTTTGCCTAGCTCGACGCCGTTTGCCTCTAAGCTGGGCCAGCCTGCGCTTCTCCCGCAGGAAACCCCGAGCATATTCTTCCAGCTGCTCGGCGCTATAAAAGTGATGCTCGTGATCGTACTCGTCGCTGGTAATGTCACACTTGGTCGTAGCGTATTGTCGGCAAATCCTGGGACGGGTCTCATAAATCGTGCAGCTATAGTCCGGCCTGAGGTGCTTGCAGGTATTCTTGACGTTCAAATACCAGTCATCATCACTGACGTACACCTCCGTGCCCTTGTGCAGCAGGTACCAGCGGATATCGTCAAAATCGCCCGGGGTTTCCGGCGTGTCTATCGGCAGGCCAAAATAACGACAACACAAACCACGACACTTTTTACAATCACCATTGTCCTTAAACACAAGTACACCTCTAAGCGACACCAAGCTCGAATCCTATCTACATGCCTGGATTTTACGCCCCAGGGACGCCCGTGTCAACTAATCCAGCCACGATAGCAGCTTACACGAGGGCGACTGCCCTGCTGCCGCCGAGATTTTCATTGTCGCCGCTGCCCGCAGAAGGTAAAAACATTCTAGAGAGCAAAACCATGCGAATCATAGCCGGCCTCCATCGCGGCAGACGAATCCTGCCTCCACCCGGACGGACCACCAGGCCCATTACCGACCGGGTCAAGGAATCCCTCTTCGCCATACTCACTGGCCATATCCCTGGGGCCCGCATTGCCGACCTCTTTGCCGGCACCGGATCGCTCGGCTTGGAAGCTCTCAGCCGAGAGGCCCAATTCTGCTGCTTTGTCGAGCGTGACCGCCATGCTCTGCGACTGCTCAAACAGAACATTCACACCCTTGCTTTGGAAGAAAAGACCCACGTTGCAGCCAAAAATGCCTGGCTCTTTCCTCGCTGGTACACCTCACCCGAGCCGTTTGGCTTGATCTTCGTCGACCCCCCCTATGCCCAGAGCCGCGACTCTGGGCCCTCCAGCGCCCTGGGAAAGCTCCTGGTCGGGCTCTCTGAGGCCCAAATCCTCAGCCCCGACGGCACCGTCGTCGTCCGCCACGAGGCGGCTTATCCGCCGGCGACGAATTACGGGCGCCTCCAGCTCAGCCAGTCCCGCCGTTACGGGGCCATGGCCCTGAGCTTTCTCCAACCCGCCGCCCAGGCCAAGTGATCCAACCAGCGCGGCAGTCGTCAGTGGAGACGCGAAAGGCACAACCATATATCACCCATTGCGAATATCCTCATATAATATAAATGCCAATAACTGCATATCATCATATGCCGATATGATGTTAGGTGGGTAATTCGCATATTCTCAATACATCATATAAGCTACACACACCCACGGACGGCGCACTTTCGCCATCACTATCGCCCGCTTTCTTTGCCGTCCACCCCTGTCATCCTCGCCCCGCATCTCTGAAAGATGCTTCGCAAAGTGCGGGAGCGGGGATCCATCTTTTTCTCTTCGCTCAATAGCCAAATTGGCCTTGGCGCGTTAATGGCTGCCATAGACTCGGATATGGACTAGCGGCCGCCACCAAGCTATAATAGTGGAGCAATTGGCTCGTGGCCGAGCTGTGTGTTTCGGTCTTATTACTTCTGAGATCGCCGATGTTTACAGGCCTCATAGAACATGTTGGTGTAGTAGTTCAGGCCCGCACAGTACCAAAGGGCCGAGAATTGCGGATCGATCTGGGGCCCTTGGCTGAGGGGCTTGAAGCTGGTGAGAGTCTCGCTGTGGACGGCGTCTGCCTGACGGCTGCTTGCGTGCACGGCAGCCAGGCCGACTTCGACGTAACCGCCACCACGCTCGATACGACCACCCTGGGCGGTTTTGGGCCCAGCCGACGGGTGAACCTCGAACGTCCGATAACTTTGCAGGATCGTCTCGGCGGCCATCTTGTCGCCGGACACGTTGACGGCCTGGCCACTCTGGGGCGATGGTCGGCCAGTGGCCAAGGCAAAATCGGCTTCTTTCACGCCCCCAAGAGCATCACAGACTTTATGATTTCCAAAGGTTCCGTCGCCCTGAACGGCGTCAGCCTTACCATCGCCGAGCTGCAGGACTCCAGCTTCAGCATAGCCCTGATCCCCCAGACCCTGGCCCGGACGAACCTGGGCGAATTGCAGCCCGGGCAAAGCGTCAACGTCGAGACCGACCTGATCGGCAAATACATAGCAAAATTCATCGCGGCAAATCCCGCACAGCCCCTGACCCTCGAAACACTGAAGGAGCATGGCTTTGCCTGAGCCCATCGCCTACGCTAATGAGTATGGATAACCACACATCGCAAAGCGAGAATCAGCCGTGGCAGCCTTTGATCGGCATCACCATGGGCGACCCGGCTGGTATCGGCCCGGAGATTGTGGTCAGGGCCCTGGCCGATCCGCAGATTCGCGCCCTGGGGCGGTTCGTTATCTTTGGGCTAAATGAAACCCTTGCCTACGCCGCCGACCGCAGCGAGATTGACTGCTACTGGTGGAGATTCCAGCACGACCATCTGTACCACTGCAACAACAACGTTACCGTAGCCGACTTCGACGAATTGTACGAGATTCCCGACCCGGCGCCCCGGCCCAATCGTCTCTGCGGGCAGGCTTCGCTGAGCTTCCTGCAGGGGGCCATCCAGTTAGCCAAGAAGCAG
>DAOVKO010000065.1 GCA_030631725.1 Actinomycetes bacterium
GGTGCTCCTCGAGAATACGAGCGGCTAAATCGCGGGAAGAAGCTACTTCGATATCGTCGGGGACGTCCTGGCCGGCGGTAATGTAGGAAAGGGGAATGGGCGAAGCATTCATGCGTCCGGAAGCCAGGCTGGCAAAGACGTTGAGAACCGGAGAAAGAGAGATGACCTCGTCGAGTTTGGTGAGTAATAACTGGTCGATGCCGAGAGGGCTGAACTTTTCGATGGCGGAAATCATCTGGGGATAAGCGGTGGTGGCGGCGAGGACGAGCTGGGTCTGGTGAGTACCGAGGACCTGCAGAAAGGCGCGGAGCTCGGCGAGGCGAAGGTGGTCGTTGGGACTGCGGCCGGTAGTATCGATGAAAATTAGTGAATGGTCGGTCAGGCGAGCGAGTTGTTGGGAAAGCTCCTGGGGAGTGAGCACGGCAGAGAAGGGCACGTCAATGATGTCGGCGTAAGTGCGCAACTGGTCAACGGCGGCGATACGGTAGGTATCGATGGTCAAGAGGGCTACCGAGGCGTTGCGCTGGAGCTTGTACTGGGCGGCGAGCTTGGCAATGGTGGTGGTCTTGCCGACACCAGTAGGTCCTATGAAACTGACAATGCGGGGTTTGCCGGGCAGGCCGGGCTGAAGAGGTCCGGCGGTGGGAATCAACTTTTCAATGCGGTTAAGGAGGGGATTGGCCTCGGGCTCCAAGCTGAGGTCCAAGCGGCTAGGCAGGTCGCGGAGAAGTTCGTTGGCTAAAGACTCCCCAATGTGCCTGGCCAGGAAAGACTCGAACAAGGTCCCGATCCCGCCTGGCAGAGGAGTTGAGGCAGGACCCTCGGCAGGGCGGGCAGAAGGAGTGAGTCTAAGGCGGTCATCGCGCAAAGAAGCGATTTTTCCGGGCCTCTCGTCCTGCTCCATCCAGCCGGGGACGTCCGTGGAAGGTAAGCGGACACGGCCGGCGGGTGTGGGTTGGGGCGAATGAGGCTGCTGGGAAGGTGCCGTGGGCGTGGCGGTGTGAAACTCGGCAGGGGAGGCCAGGGAATCCTCGGCAGCGGTGATCTCGACGAGTTGGTGCCGGGAGCGGCTGAACAGGCCACCCTTCCGCAAGGTGTGGGCGTTGAGGATAAGGGCGTTGGCACCCAGGTGGGCTTTGACCTGGGCAACGGCGGCAGCCATGCTGTGGGCCTGAAATATGTGGGTCTTCATGAGAACAACTCCAGGGTCTGCTGAGTGAGCAGAGCAGGTCGGTCGGTCGGGTGCTGGGGCAAAGAAAAGCTGGCCAAGGCGTAAATGTGGGCGTTTCCGAGGATTTCCGAACGTGCCAAGACGGGCAAGGCTGGAACTCGTCCGGCCAAGACGGGGGCTAGGGCGGGGCGAATCTCTGAGGCAACCAGAAATACTAACGGCTCGGGCAAGGCTGGCAGGGCATGGACATAATCAACGATGTGGTCGGCGAGCTTTGATAAGCAGGCGCTGAGAGAGTGTTGGTCAGCTGCGGAGGCAAAGCCATTAATCTGGGGTTGGTGGAGCATGCGGCAAATGGTCTGTTCGGCAGAAGGGTCGAGGAGCAGACAATGGAGGCGGCCGTCGGAGGCGGTGAACTCGCGGGTAATGATGGGGGCCAAGCTGCAGCGGACCCGGCTGGTGAGGTCGGCAGGATCGGAGCTGAGAGCAAGGGCATCGCTAAGGGCCTCGAGGATAGACTCCAAATCGCAGATGGGTATGCCCTGGGCCAAGAGCTCCTGGAGGACCTTGTGAATCCGGGCCACGGAAAACTTGGAGTTGTCGTTGGAGCGATGCTGGTGCCTGGGGTCATAGCCGATGAGCTCAGCGACCAAGAGGCCGGCCCGCTGGGCAAGGTCTGCAAGAAGGTTGTGGACGGCCTGGCGGGTGAGCAACTGGTCGGCGTGAGTATAAATAATGTGACGAAGATGGCGGGGCAGGACCCGGTCGGAAGAAATGATTGTATATCCGAGCTGTCGAGCGGAGTCTTGGGCACAGTGGGGAATCCAGAAAGCCGGGCGCTGAGTGAGCGGATCGGTTAGAGCCAAGCCGTCAAGGCGCTCGGTCGAAAAACCGGGGGCAACGGCGAGGAGTTTGCCGGGGTGGATGCGCCCGCGGAGGACCTCTAGCCCGCGGACTTTGATGATGTAATCGCGGGCGGGTATGCGGACGTTATCGTGAGCAAAAACGCCGGGGACAAGAAATCCCAGACGGGCGGCAAGGTCGCGGCGAATGGCCTCGATGTGGGCTAACAAGTTGCCGGGGGCAGAAGTATCGAGCAGGGGCAAGAGAGAAAAACCTACCTCGATCTCCAGAGGCTCGAAACGAAGATAAGCGGCGGTTCCCGACTGAGGCTGTTCGGCGGAAGCTCCGGTAAGCTCTGGGCAAGTCGGCGGAGATATGAGCATTGGGGGCTGGCTGAGGTTGCCGGGCCCAGCGGGGGAGTTAGCGGTGATGGAGCGGAACTCGGCGGGCTGCTCGGCGTCGGATTTTCTGAGGCTCCAGGTGATGACCAGCAGGCATCCGCCCAGAATGAGCAGGGGGAACTTGGGCAGACCGGTGATCAACAAGAGGGCCAGGAAGATGGTGGCGATAACCAGGGCGCCGGGCCGACCGAAGAGCTGATCGACCATTTCGCGTCCGAGGTCGCTGCGGCCGGTTGAACGGGTGATGATGAGTCCGGCGGAAACGGCGATGATAAAAGCAGGGAGCTGAGAGACCAGGCCATCGCCGATGGTCAAGGTGGTAAAGACGGTCAAGGTGTCGGAGAGGCTCCAGCCGTGCTGGAGCAGGCCCACGCACAACCCGCCAATGATGTTGACCAAGGTGATAATGACCGCAGCGATGGCGTCGCCACGGACAAACTTTGAGGCCCCGTCCATGGCCCCGTAGAAGTTGGACTCGCGAGCAATGGTTTCGCGACGGGCCGCGGCCTGGGATTCATTGATGAGACCGGCGTTGAGGTCGGCATCCACGGCCATCTGCTTGCCGGGCATGGAGTCGAGGGTGAAACGAGCGGCAACCTCGGAGATGCGAGTGGCGCCCTTGGTAATGACCACAAACTGGATGACGACCAGGATGGTGAAGATTACAAAACCGACGGCCAGCGAACCGGAAGTAACGAAGTGTCCGAAAGAACGGATGACCTCTCCGGCGGCAGTAGTGGCAACGATGGGAGGGGCGCCGTTCGAGCCGGCGGTCAGGATCAAGCGAGTAGTGGCTACGTTGAGCACGAGGCGAACCAGGGTCGTGCCCAAGAGCAGCGAGGGGAAGACGGAGAATTCGAGGGGGTCGGAAACCTGAATGCTGGTGAATAGAATGATGGCTGCAAGGGTGAGATTGCCCACGAGAAGGATGTCAATCATCCAGGGGGGCAAAGGAAAGAGAACGACCAGGATGAGGCCCGCACATGCCAGGGGAAATATCAGGCCGCGGTTGCGGCGCAAGAGGCCGATCAGGGTGCTTGAAGTTGATGTAGAGTTCAAAGGCGGCATAGTATTAGTCCAAACTAAGTGGCTAAGTCAGCGGTCAAGGAACGTTGCCGGTTAGAAGTCGAAGGGTCAAAGTGCTTTTGAACAGTGGAAGTCTGTTTAAGCAGATCGGCCAGCTGGGGGTACAATCGCAAAGGAACGTAATGATTGACGGGTACGGCTCTGGCCAGGGCCCGGGTCAATTCAGGGTAATTGAAGATGGCAAGGCGTCGCTGGTGGGCGAGGATGTGAATCCGGCGGGCTAAGGCTCCCCTGCCCTTGATGAGGAGTCTGACGGGGCCGGCCGTTTCGCTGCGGTGCTGCAGAGCGATGGCCAGGCGGGGTCCGGCTGAGCTGGGCTGACTGCCCGAGTCTATAAGGACCAGGTCGGCCTGAAGGATAGCGGCGGCTAACCTGGCAGGAGAAGGACTGGCCAGGCTGGAGCGGCGCTGCTGGGTCAAAGGGCTGCCCTCGAGGTCGCGCTGCTCCTGGCGGAGCTGCTGGGAAGACATGCGCAGATCACGTTTTAGAAAATGGCGGACCATGAGATAGTCAAAGGCAGCGAGAACGGCCAAGAGTATGATCAGACGAAGGCCGAGCCCTAAAACCAGTCGGCCGGTGGCTCCGAGCAGCAACTGGGCAGGCAGGGCGGGCAGGCGAGCAAGGTCGGGCAAGATTGCCCGGATGCTCAGGAAAGTAACGAGGGCTACGAGAAGGACCTTGGCGATGTCGAATATAAGGCGGGCAGCGGAACGGGCTGAAAAAATCCGTTTGAAACCCTGGGTAAGAGAAAGGCGGTCGAGCTTGAATGCCAAGGGCTCGACGGAAAAGAAGAAGCCGCTTTGTAGCAGGCCGCTGAGCAAGACGGCGACGGCGATTGTCAGACAGGCTGGGCCGGCAATGAGCAGAAAACGCCAAGCGGACTGGCGAAGCAGAGCAAGGGTCTGGTCAAGAGAGGCCGGTGAGTGCAAACCGCTCGGCCCAGAGGAAAGCATTTGAACGGTGAAGGCTTTGAGCTGGGCAAATATGGTCGGACAAAGGGCCACGAGGATGACCAGCCCGGCCAGGAGAACCAGGACGGAATTGAGCTCGGCTGAGCGGGGCAGCTGGCCCGCCCGGCGCGCCTGTCGCCGGCGGAAGGGTGTGGCCGGCTCGGTGGCGTGGTAAAGTTCGTCGGACATAATCTAACTGAGCTCCCAGAGGCAAACCGACAAACATTAAGGGCCGAACAAACGGCCCACAGACTGCAAGGCCCGGCCGAGACTGCTCTGGAAGGCCAGGCAAACCGAGCCGAGCGAGATAATCAGCACCAAGGTGGCGGTGGAAATCTGGACAGGAAAACCGACGGATATCATGTTGAGCTGGGGAACGGTCCGAGCGATGAAACTCATGGAAACGGCAGCCAGGAAGACGGCGACCAGAGCGGGGGCGGCAAACCTGATGGCTAAGAGGTAGGCGTCAGAGAGCAGGGCGGTCAGTCCGGTAACGGGCAAAGAAGCAGGGCTGAAGGTTCCGGGTGCAACAGAGCTGAAGGAGCCGATGAGGGCGCCGATGAGGGCGCGATGGCCGCCGAGCAGCAGAAAGATGACAAGGGTGAGCAGGAAGAAGAGTCGGCCCAGGATGGCGGAGCGGCCTTCAAAAGAGGGGTCGAAGACGTCGGCCAGGGAGATGCCGATTTGCTGGCCGATGAGCAGGCCGGCCAAGCGCAGGCCGACAAAAATCAGAGCGGCGCCGAGGCCGAGAATAAGTCCGACTACTAACTCGCCAAGCAGAGCAGGCACAAAGCCGGCCAGATCGGACGGGGGGCTGAAGGTACCAGAAACCAGGGTAAATAAGGCCAAGGAGAGGATTACGGCCAGGGCCAATCGGAGGCGCAGAGGAATGGCCGCCGAGCCGAAGAAGGGGGCGAAGATAATCAGTCCACCCACCCGAGCCAAGACCAAGAAGTAGGCGGGCAGCAGAGTAATCAAGCGAGAGATGTCGAATAGTTCTGACATAATCAAATCATGGCCAAATGAACATTCGGGCGGCGAAATCGACGAGTCGTGAGATCATCCATGGCAGCAACAAGATGCCAGCCAGGGCCATGGCTGCGAGTTTGGGCACAAAGGCGACGGTCTGCTCGCTGAGCCCAGTGGCGGCCTGGAGCAGACCGACGACCAAGCCGACTAATAAGGCGACCAACAGAATGGGCCCGGCTATGAGCAGGCAAAGGATCAAGGCCTGGCGGGCAAGGTCTATGGCGTCTATGGCGTAATCTGGCGACACGAATGATCCTTAGCTTAAGGGCCGAAACTCTGTAACAGGCTGCCGGTCAAGAGGTGCCAGCCGTTGACCAGAACAAAGAGTAAGATTTTGAACGGCAAGGAAACGAGCACCGGCGGGAGCATGAACATGCCCATAGAAATCAATATGGAAGCGACGACCATGTCGATGACCAAGAAAGGCAGATATATTTTGAAACCCATCAGAAAAGCGGTTTTGAGTTCGGAGATAACAAAGGCAGGGACCAGGGCCCGGTTGGGTACATCGGCCCAGGTGAGCTGCGGAGCGGGTTGGTCGGCGCCGGCCAACACGGGCTCGGGCTCGGAACGCAGGCCGGTGTGCTCAATGAACATCCAGACGTCGGCCCCGTTGTGGTAAGTGTCTATCTGGCGGATCATGAAGGCCCGTAAGGGGACCTGGCCAAGCTCGACGGCCTGGGAGCCGGAGATTTTACCGGACAGGTAAGGCGAAAGGGCCTGGCTGTTGAGCTGGGACCAGGTGGGAGCCATGATCAGGACGGTCAAGAGGATAGCTAGGCCGACGAGAATCTGGGTGGGCGGTAACTGCGAGGTGCCCAGGGCCTGACGGGTGAGGGCTAGAACGACGATGATGCGTGTGAAACAGGTGAACATGACAATGATGGCCGGGGCCAAGGAAAGGACGGTGATTATGATGATGAGTTTAATGAGGCTGGAAACTTGGCTGCGCTCGGTGGCGTCAGATAAGAAGTCGGGCAGTTGGAGGGAGCTATCGGCAGGCAGCTCTGCGGGCTGAGCTTGAGCGAGAACTACTGAGGGAGTGGATGAGGAAAGTGGCAGAGTGAGATCAGGAGCGGCCTGGGCGGGCCTGGCCGGTCCGGCCAGCAGGGCCGCGATGATACATCCTTGTAAGAAAATGACTCTGTGGGTCACTGTTGATCCTTAAGCTTCTCGGATGGCGGCTCAGAAGAACGATGGAAAAGACGTGTCAGGCCGGCCAGGGGAGATTGGCCGCGATTGACGGCCTGGAGAATGCGGTCGATCTCGGCGGGGTCGTCGATGGTGGCAATGTGATTGATGCTGGCCGAAGTGGCCCCGAGCAGAAGCAGACGAGAGCCGCAACGGACCAAATGAAGAGTCTGTCTGGGAGCAAGATGAAATCGAGCCAAGGGCTTGACCGGTGCTGCAACTCCGCCGGCGGGAGCCAAAGCAGGGAAGAAACGGCGTAGTACGCGGAGCAAAAGATATATGGCGGCGATGACAACGGCCAAGGCGATAAGGATGGTGGCGAGTTCCCAGCCCAGGCCGCCACCGGAGGAATTACTGTCGGATGTTCTGGGTAAGAGCTGGCTCTCGATGTCTGAATCGGCCGGTGCGGCTAAAAGGCCAGCGGCGATGAGGCAGCAAAGCAGAGTGGAAAGTATTATCAAGTTGCGGCGTTTCACTGTTGGCTCACAAAAAGAGTCCGTGCTCCAGGAGCAAGACTTACGCGGGTGCCTCGTCGGCAGCAGCGGCCAGTTCGGCAGTGCTGTGGTCGGGGACCTCGAGCAGATCGACCAACTCCTGCTGAGCGGCCTCGATGTCGGAGAGGCGTACAGGAGCGAGAAAATCCGGATGATCGTGGACGGCCTGGCGGCGTTCGTAGGACAATCCGGCCAAGATGCGATGTCGGAGCTTCTCCGGTGCGGTCCGCAAGGCCAAGGCAATAATCTGGGGATCGGTTCGGCGGAGCAGGCCGCGAAGAGTAGCGTCATCCAAGTGAATCAACTCCTCGAAGGCAGAGACCTCGAGGCCGGCAGGGCCACGGTATAGCGAAGGCTCGGCAGGGGCAGAGATGCTGGGCCGAGCCGATGGTTCAGCGATAGGGGAAAAATCCAGATAGTGCTTTTCGGCATTGAGCCGGGCCAGGGCGATGGCCCGCTGACGACGATTAGAGCCGGCGACTCGCCGAGAAAGCACAACAACCAAAACAGCCAAGGCCACAATGGCCAACGCTGCGAGAAGGAACGGAAGCTGTAACCAACGGGTAAACGGAGACGGTGAATCAATTCCCGCCGATGGAGTGCCGGCCTCCGCTGAAGTTTGGGCAGAGGGGGGGATGTCATAATACCAGTCAACGTGGACGTGACTGGAAGCGGGCCGACCAATGATAGCCCTGGCCGAGGTGGTGATCTTGGCAATCTGTTCAGCGGCAATGGGTTGAAGCTCCGCGTCCGTCGCGGCAGCAGCTGTGTGGTTCTGCTGGAGGTAAAGGCCCAGCAGGTGACTGCGGGGAACGGCAATGGAGACGCTGATATCCGGCTCGGACGTTGGGGAAAGGGCAGAGGCGACATCGGGCCCGGCAGACTGAGCGCTGTTGAAAAGCGAGAGGGGATTGATGTGCACAGAGACAACGAGCCGCTGAATGTAGCTGAGCTTGCTGCGAATCTTCTGCTCCCATTGAGCTTCGATGGTCTCGGCCTTCCGGCGAAGAGCGGGCAGGTATGCGATCAGAGCGGGGGATTCGGGACCGGTGGAGGCTTGGGTCGAAGAGGCGACGATCTGGGGCAGATATTGGCCATTGCTGGCGTCAATGACGTGGACGTTTTTGGGCTGTAAATCGGCGATGGTGCCGGCAACGGTCTGGCGAATGGCCTGGGCCAGTTCGAAATCGACGGGCTGATCATTGTCGGTCCAGACAGTAACCGTAGCGGTGGATTGGTTGCGGGTGGGGCCGAAGCCGGACCGAGAAGGGTCGGCCAGGAACACTTGGGCGGCGCGGAGGCCCTTGAAGGCGCGGATCTGAGAGGCCAGGGCCTTTTCGCGATTGAGCTTCCAGCTGCGCTGACGCTCGGTCTCGGAAGCGAAAATACTTGAAACGTTGGCTGCGGGGTCGTAAGCGGAGCTCTGGGCTTGGGAGAAGTCGGAGAGCAAGTCCAGGCCGGCGAGCAAGTCGTCCTTGTGAGCAGGCTCGACGAGGATATACGAGTCGGTGATGCGATAGGTGTGTCCCAACTTCTCGAGCAGGGTGGTGGCCCGGGACAGCTGGGAGGAACTCAGGGGTGTGGAAGTCAGATAGACGAGCTGGGCCGAGCCGGCGGAACTGAAGAGCCAAACGGCAGCGGCGATGATTCCTCCGACGGCTAACAACAGCAGCAAAGACTTGGTCGGGGAAGAAGAGTCCGCTAATCGAAATCGGCGTTTGCAGTATTCCAGTAACTTTCTCACTTTGTTACTCCCTTAGCTCCGGGGGCGAGAAACTCAGACAGGATCGGATATGTCCGGGCCCGTTTGCGGGCTGACGGACAAAGAGGAACCGCCAGCGAGGATGACAGCGATCTGGCGAAGGGTGCGGGTGCGCTTTAGTTCCTCAATAAGGGCCAACTGCTCAAAGACGGATTCGTCATAGAGACGATGACCGCCGGGAGTCCATTCGGACTCGCAGATAAGGCCCATAGTGGTGTAGTTGTGGACGGTCTGGCGTGAAAGGCCGGTGTGTTGGGTTACCTCTCCAATACGGTAAAGCTTGCGAGGGGGTTTTAAAGATGAAGATTTTGCACGGTGTCCCAGTGGCCTCATCAAATATCCTCCGTAGCGGTTGGTGAGCCTGCGAAGTAGTGAACTGGTTGAATGGTAGGTTGCAATTGAAGGTGTCCGAACGGTGCGATTCCGATAAGTGCGTTTTACGTTTTGTAAAACATATATTATATATAGCCCAAATGGGCAAGGATTCTTTTGGGTTTTTTTGAATTTTTTTTTCAGGTTATCGAAAAGACTGGTTACAAGAAGACTCCAAGCCCAATATATTGGGGGCCGTCAGCGAATGTGCGCGGACATATACTACATATAGGCATAATAC
>DAOVKO010000050.1 GCA_030631725.1 Actinomycetes bacterium
GGCGCTGGTAGTCAGTAGATCCAGCAAAAGATGTGCTAACGGGGCACTGCGGTTACGTACGGGGAAGATTTCTCTAAAGGCCCGCAAGTAGGGTGGGGAGTCTATCCGCAAATAGTGATAGTGGTCTGTGCTGCGCAAGTAGCGTTTTTGTTGCTGGGGCAGCGAGGCTGGTGGTCACTTTTCAGGCTGGGCGATTAGGCTCTCTCGCACTGGTTTGATTCAGCTGAGCATTCGTACAAGCTGGCCGGAGAAATGCCTTCGGGTCGAAATAAGGGAACAGAATAAACTTGCAGATTTCTGTTCGCTGGCTAGTATATACCCGTTGGAAGCGTGCTGTAGGGAGGCGGTCATATGGCATTACGACGGTTGAACTGGAGCTTGATAGTCGTAGGACGTTGGAACCGGAGTATTCTTACACCAGGAGGAATAGCGAAACGAATTTTTGGGCTGGGCGATCTTGAGCAGATGAAGGTAGCGGTCCCTATGGACGGAGTGTCCCCCTATCAGGTAAAACATCCAACTAATAACATTATCGTCAGTACAGAGGAGTCCAGGCTTAGGATTCAACTGGACAAATGTGATTACGAGACTCTTGGGTATGCAATGAAGGCTGGTTGGAATGCACTAAATTCGCTTCCTGAAACGCCTGTGTTGGCAGCCGGGTTCAACATAGAGTTTCATTCTTCCGAATCCATTCCAAGTCTAGCACAAATGATTCAGACTCCGGCAGATGCTTGCCTTGCGAAATTCAACCGCGGTGAAAGCGAGATATTGGCTATGTCCATGAGCAGATTCATACGTTTTAGGAATGGGGAACTGAGGGTCATCCTTAGTGAAAAGGAGGGCGGTTCTAAGTTGCGATGTAATTTCCACAGAAGTTCTTCAGATGTTGGCGATCTCAAGGAATGGCTTCAAATACCAACGGACGAAATAAGAGACGCTGTTGGCAACCTGCTTGAATCGCTAGATTTGGAAATCGAGGAGATCACAAATGACGCCGACTGAAAGTGGTAGTTCTGAGCATTCAACAACTCCGGGGCCTGTTTCAGACAAAGTTGCGAGACAGGCTGATCTCATACCAAGTATACCAGAGAGGGCAGACACGTCCGTCGAACAAGAAAGCAACTCACCGTTGGTACCATCATCTGTTGAAGAGGGAAACGTCTGGCTCAGATGCAGAGTACGCCATATGCGACTAGGGAGAGGTGAAGGATCAACTCAGGGGTGAATATGCAGGCAACTGCTAAGCCAACACATTGGGCCTATGCGGCAATAGAAGATCCGAAGGGGGATCTCTGCCAAGGAGATATTATCGAACCCTCGGAGGAAATTCGCTCAGCCCTGAACAAGGTACACCCATATTTCACCGACGACAAATACATTGCATTCCTTGTGTTGACGCAGAGTTGTGATCTAAAAAGACGTGATGGAAAGCCATGCCGGTCCCGTTACATCAATGTGGCAGCAATCCGCCCTTTAGCAGATGTGATGTCCACTCTTTTGGGTAAAGTTTGCGAGAGGGTTTCGCTCAACGGAGAACCCATTGAAGATGTCTATATATCAGAGACAAAGCAAAAGGCTGAGCAGCTGCTCGAGCGAATCTTCAACCAAAACGCCCATGCGGAAGGACTGTTCTACCTGTATCCAGACGCAGGTGCGGGGATAACAGAGCATGCGGTAGCACTGGTTCAAGTAAGCGTTGCTTTCCGAGAACATGATCATTATAAGGAACTTGTGACGGCGCGATGCGGACGGTTAAACGATCAGTTTCAGAGCAAGCTCGGCTGGCTAATCGGTAACCTTTTCTCGCGTATAGCTGCTAGGGAATGGGAGGCCGACAAACTACACAATATGATTGACGGATTCCTTGCAGAAAAGAACAATATTCACGGGTGTGAACTTCACTGGGTCCCTCGCGGTAAGGTAAGAACCGCTCGCAAAAAGGGGGTAGATCCTGCTGAAATGGGGAGTATTAAAGACTTGGTTAACCATATCAAACGGCAGCGCGGCCGCCCCAAAGAGATAGCTGTTGAGCAGGTCCTGGCAATTACAAAGCGAGTGATCCCAAACTTGAGGGATGTCGATCTGAATACCCTCGAATCTCAATTGAGTGTAGATTCTGTCTTCGATTCGGCGTGTAAATAGTATCTTTTTGATCTATTTCTTTTGGAGATGTGTCGAAGTAGGATAGGAGTGTGACAGCACTCCAAGACTGGTAAGAGCAAGGGGGCACTCCAAAACGGCGATTTTCGGCCAAAAACCAACACCCGCTGATTAAATTGTTTAGCGAACAAAAAAGAATCTGGACCCCCGCTTTCGGGTCTGTTGCCAAAGTCGAGATTGCCGCGTCGCCCCGATGAATCGGGGCTCCTCGCAATGACAAAAATGACGTTTCCGTGTCATTGCGAACGAAGCGAAGCAATCTCAAACGCTGGATATCGGGTTTGGCAACAGGCCCTTTCGCGGGGGTGACAATGAAAATGAATAAATGCGCCACCAAGGACTCGAACCTTGGACCCGCTGATTAAGAGTCAGCTGCTCTGCCAACTGAGCTAGTGGCGCTTCAGTGGAGGGTAAGTGTAGCAATCAGAAACTCAAGGGTCAATGAGATTGTGGCAGGGACAGGTACGGAAGGGTTCGGAGAGGTTGCATCCTGCGGAGGCTGTGGCGGGCAAGGGCTGGAACAAGGCAGGAAAATACATTTGACCGGCCCGGAGCGAGGGGCTAGATTAAATGGACCTTTGCGGAGAAGCGACAATCCCAATGCTCTGAAAGGAGTAAGCCCATGATGGAGTACGATCGCCTCAAAGAACTGGTGGCCGCGGCTGAAGATGATCTGCTCAAGGCCGAAGGCGGTAACAAGGCTGCGGGGACCCGGGTGCGGAAAGCAATGCAAGAGATCAAAACAGCGGCTCAGGACGTGCGGAAAAAGATCCTGGAAGTGCGTTCGGTGGACTAGGCGGATCGCGCAAGCTATTGTATGCCAGTCGCTTACGATCGCGATGGTCGATTGAAGGTCAGTCTCTACTTTTTGGAGGGGCTGGTGATGAGCTTGACCACGTCGCGGAGCATCCGCTTCATCAGGGCATTGGTGTTGGCCTCGAGGTTCAGTCGGAGCTTGGGCTCGGTATTTGAGGGGCGGACGTTGAACCAGTACTTTTCGAGCTGGACCGTAACTCCGTCGCGGATGTCGATGCGGACGTTGGGGGTTTTCTGGTGGTGAGTGATAATACTGTCAAGGACGGCCTGCTTGTCGGGGACCTCAAAATTTATTTCCCCGGAATGGTGATATTTTTTCATGGGCTTAATCAGCCTGCTAATGGGGAGCTCGGCCTGGCTGAGGGCGGTGAGCAGGACGAGAAAAGTAATAAAACCTGAATCACAAAACCAATTGTCGCGGTAATAGTAGTGTCCGGAAAGCTCTCCGCCGAAGACGGCCCCGGAGTCGGCCATGGCGTGTTTCATAAAGGCGTGTCCGACGCGCTCTCTGCGTGGTACGCCGCCCATCTGGGCGACGACCTCGGGGACGATGTGACTGGAGCGCAAGTCATAGACGATGGTATCTCCGGGGTTTGAGAAGATGAACTCCTTGGCCAAGACGGCGGTGACCAGATCTGGTCGGATGGTTTGACCCTTTTCATCAACAAAAACACAACGGTCGGCATCGCCATCGAAACAGACGCCGAGATCGGCTTTTCGCCTGAGGACGGACTTTTTGAGTTTGGCGAGGTTTTCGTCAACCAGAGGATTGGGGGGATGAACGAAGTGGCCGTCGTGCTCAAAGTTCATAGGGATGATTTTGATGGGTAAATCGTCGAAGAGCAGAGGGACGAACTTACCGGCCATGCCGTTGGAAGCGTCAACGACTACTTTGAGGCGGGATATTGGTCCGGCAAACTTGAAGACGTGCTCTTTGTACTGGGCGGTCAAGTCTCTCTGGCTGAGCTTTCCACGGGAGCGGTCTCGGGTGATACCGGGGCGAGCGGCCAGAGCCAAGGCCTTGATCTTATCCAGGCCGGTTTCGCCGCCGACGGGGCGGGCGGCCTGGCCGGCAATCTTAAAGCCATTGTCTCCAGCAGGATTGTGACTGGCAGTAACCTGAGCGCCGCCACAAGCGCCCAAGTGGTTGATGGCAAAATACAGCTGGGGTGAGTCAATCATGCCAATGTCTATGCAATTGGCCCCGCTGGCCAAGGCCCCGTCAATGAAAGCGGCGGACAACTTGGGGCTGCCGATGCGCATATCCCGTCCGACGACCAGGGACTTGCTGGAGTGCTGGGCGCGGGCATAGCCGGAGACTTCGCTGAGCAGATAGTCGGCGGAGGCGTATCCCAATCGCCAGGCGACGTCGTTATTGACCTGCTCGGGATAGCTTCCGCGAATGTCGTAGGCTTTGATAATCTGCTCGAGGACCCCGGCCAATTGGTCCTGTTTGCTAGGCCCAAGGGAACGGGACTTTCCGGAGGTCAGCCCGGAATCACATTGCCTGCAAGGGGGGTATCCCCTGATCTGTCGAGCGCGGCAGATATGTAAATCAAGCTGGCAATTGTCGCCGGGGCAGTGCACCTTTTGCTCGGAAGCATCCTTGGTCGAGGCCATGGTTTCTCCAGGTTAGCTCAAGAGTCTGCTGAGCGGGGCAAAACGATCAAAGCAGCTGGTCCAGGGCTTCGGTGATTTTGTCTTTGGGTATAAGCCCCACGAATTTTTTTACAGGTTCGGCATTCTGAAATATGATGAGGGTGGGGACTCCCTGGATACCATACTGGCCGGGGCTTTGGCGGTTGTCATCGATATCGAGTCTGCCGACCTTTATGCGGCCGACGTATTCATCGGCTAATTCCTCGATAACCGGGGCCAACATTTTGCATGGCCCACACCATTCGGCGGAGAAATCCACCAAGACCGGTATGGAGCTCTGGATGACCTCGGTTTGGAAATTCTGATCGCTGAGAGTTACTGTGTTGCCTGGCATGAGATTTTCCTTCCGGAGAAATGGAACAAACGGGCTAGGCACTCGAAGCAGCAAAAAAAAAGCTGCCAAGGTCCTGTAGTATATTGAGGGAGGGATTAGCTGTCAAGGCTGGCAAGTGGGAATTGCAGCGATAGCCTACGGGACGTGGGCGCAGGGCATTAGATGAACGTAATTGGAAGGCAAATAAAGAAAGGCACAGAGGCACAAAGGAAGAAAAGAAACCCCCGGTAACGCGTAGCGTCCTTCCCGTAGGGACCTGTGGTCGGAAACCGGGGGGGAAAAAATATAGCGTGATTCCCCAAAAACCCTAATGCTGCGGGGGCGAACCGGTAGAGAGGCTCTGCTGACGGACTTTCTCGCGGACGGCGGCGCGGGCGATGTACATGAGGGCATCGTGGGGTTCGAAGGCCTTTTTGGGCGAGTGCTGAGGCGGCGGGGCCTGGTCCGGGCCAGTGATAGCGTTGAGCCTGCTTTCGAGGGCAGCGATCTTTTCGGTGAGCAGCCTCAATTGGGCAGTGCAATTGGTGAGTGCCCTTTCATAACGGGCCATCTGCCCGGTCAGCTGAGAGAGAGGATAAGACGACTGGCGAAGCGGTTGAGCTGCAGAAGGAACGCCGGGGCCCTGACGGACGGGACGGGGCAACAAGGCAGCAATTCCCGAGGCAGCGGGCGAGGGTAGTTGGGCTTTGGGCTGGGAAAAACTGCTGGGCAGGATGGAAAGGGCAGAATAGTCGCTCTCGCCGGGCAAATCAGAGGAAGAATTGATTCCCACGAGAAAAGATAAATGGCCGAGGCGGAGGACGTCGGCGTTGCGAAGAGGCTGGCGGATGGCCCGGCGATTGTTGACGTAAGTGCCATTGAGGCTGTGGAGGTCGGTTATGTAAACGGCGTTGGGGGCGACGTCAACGATACAATGCCAGCGGGAAACACTGGGCGAATCGAGCCGGAGGCTGCAATTGGGGGCACTGCCAATGAGAGTGGAGCCGGAATTGAGCAAGTAAGAGTCGGGCCAGACAGATTCGCCTTCAGGCAATAATTTGAGGCTAACATTCATGGCGGCCACAAAAATCAAATATAAAAAATCAAAATGCAAAATGACAGATCAAAATTCAAAAAGTGAAGAATGAACTTGGAGTGCATATAATTTTGATCCTTGCGTTCCGAAGGGAGGCCTATTACGCAGGCCGTGGCAATCTTGACCATCCGGAAAGGTTGAGATTGCTTCGCTTCGCTCGCAATGACATCCGGCAGCTGAGCTGTTAGAAGACTACTAGGTGTTCAGGACCGAGCCGATAACGGCGGCCCCGAGCTCCTCGAGGATGGCGGTGGCCCGGCGGGCCTGGCCGGAACGGGTAGAATTAGCACTGAAAGAACAAATAACGCCGTCGGCCAAGGCGGCGATTATACGGCCTTCAGGACAATCGAGTAAAGGTGGGGCGTCAATAATAATGTGCTCAAATTTCCGGGCCACCGAATCAATGAGAGCTCGACAAGAAGGAGAACTCAAGAGTTCGGCGGAGTCTTCGAGCTGGGATCCGGCGGGCATAACCGAAAGGCGTTCTACTCTGGTTCGACAAAGGGCCTGGGACAGGGAGGCTGGGTTACGGAGGACATCAGACCAGCCGGGCGATTCGGGGACGTCAAAGACGTCGGCCAAGGCGGGGTTGTCCAAGTCGGCGTCGAGCAGGAGGACGGTTCGGCCGGCACGGGCCATGCTGATGGCCAAGTTGACACTCAAGGTGGTTTTTGTTTCGGCGGCAGTTGGTGCAGTCAGGACGATAGTACGCGGGGGTACAGCATGGCCGAAGAGCAGGGCGGTGCGAATGTTGCGGTACTGGTCGTTGACATAATCGACCATGGAGATTTCCTGGGGGAGCCAGAGCTCGTCCGTCTGGGCGTCATCAGAGCTGGGCAGGGAAGCAAGCACGGGTATGCCGACGCGACGGAT
The DNA here is from genome assembly GCA_030631725.1 of Actinomycetes bacterium. Taxonomy (GTDB): domain Bacteria; phylum Planctomycetota; class Phycisphaerae; order JAACET01; family JAACET01; genus JAACET01. Next base: position 6,921 of record DAOVKO010000050.1, read on the forward strand.
GATGTCGCTGGCATGGGTCAGGCGGGAATCGTAGTGCTCGACCAGCGAGCCGACGCCCAAGGCCAACAAGGCGGCCAAGAACGGACTGCCAATGATAAAGAACCAGCGGAGGTCGCTGGCCTTTTCGGCGACGGTGGCTGGGTCGTCCAGGACGGGCTCGGCTGGGGGAAGGAGCTCGGCGGCCTTTTCCCGGAGCAGCTTGAGGTGGGCTTCAATGCGTTTGTCAAGGGCAGGCACTTGCCCGTCGAGCTGGCGGACCTGAGTAATCTCCTTGTCAGCGGCGGTGTCCTTGGCGAGCAGTTCCTTGAGGGCCTTGTCCTTTTCCATACGGAATCGGTTCTTGCGGTCAACGACGGCCTGCTGGGCGGTAACTTCGGCCCGGCGGAGGTCCCGGGCCTGCTGAAGGGCCTGGGCTTTCAACTCGGTGAGGCGTTCGGTCATTCCCTGGCGAATCTGCTGGATGATGGTGGCTCGCCGCTGGTCGGGGACCGTGGTGGAGGAACTTGAGCCTGGTCTTGGGGAGTCTTTGGGCAATGGGGAATTTGCGGAGCGGGTAGAAGGTAAAGGGATCGCAGAGGTGCTGAAGAGCTTTTCCTGATCGGAAGTGGCAATCATGCTGCGATAAATGTCGCGGTACACTTCGAGCAGGGGGTCGTCCTCGACAAATTCGTTCAGAAGAGCTTGGATCTTGTCGTTGTCGGCGGGGGAGGCCTTCAAGGCGGCGAGTCTGGCGGAGGCCTGGGTGTAATCGTCCTCGGTGACGTCGAGATCGCGCCCGGCATTAGCCAAGGGCTGAATATAATCTTGTCGGCGACGATAGAGGGCCCGGATGTAGGCATCGGTGTTTCGTCCGGAAAGGCTGTCCAAAATAGCCTGGCGGTCCCGGCGAAAGCGGGCGAGTTCGTCGCGGAGCTGCTGGGTGGTAGTGCGGTGCTGATCAATCTGGGGGAGGATATCCAGGGCTATGTAGGCCTGGGCGACGGCATTGGCGGCGTCGATCAGGCCTTGAGGGGAAGAGCCGGTAACGACGACAGAAACTATCTGGCCTTTGTCCTGAGGTAGGGTGGAGGTGCGAGCCAGGAGGTCGTTCACATCAGTGTCGTAAGTGAGGCCGAGCTTGGCAGCAGCGGCGGCAATAATATCGCGTCGGGAAATGCGCCTGAGCTCGGTGTTCAGATAGCCGGAATATCCGGCGCGGGCGTCGGCGGCAGTGAGGATACTGTCAACGACAGGCCGGGGGACAAAGCGGAGCTGAGCGACGGCCTGATAAACGGGATGAACAAAGATGACGGACAAGGACAGGCCGACAATCAGCAAGAGGGAGAAGATGACGAGCATGAGCCGCCATCGCCGGCGAAAGGTGCGAACCAGCAAGGAATGGGGAAGTTCCCGGGGCCCGAGATGAGGGGTCGGCAGCAGAGGATAATCTTCCGGCGGGGCAGGGGCAATGTTGGGGGAGATGCGGTCGATGTCGGAAAGCGGGGTTTGTGAAACGTCAGGCATTCTAGAATCCGTTAGAGACGGCCGAAGCGGACAAAGGATGATTGTGATCAGGTGAGTTTTGCAAAGCGGCCTGGATGCGTGCATTGGCCAGGCTGGTCAAGAGCTGATCGCAGTGGGTATCAATCGATCCGGGCGGATCGGGGAGGAATTGGCGGGGCTGGCGGACATGGCGGCGGGCCAAGTCGGCCAAGGGATTGGCGGAGAAGCTCAAGTCCAACTTCTCGGTCGGGGCTGACGGAGAAAGTTCAGCTTCAACGTCTATCACGAAAGGGGAGGCGGCTGCGCGGAGCAGGCGTTTCATCAGGCCGGGGACCAACTCAGCCGGGGGGGCAGGAGCAGTGGAAGCGGCAGGCTGAGGCTCGGGGGCTAATGAGGCAGAAGGGCTGTGGGTCGAAGCAGCAGAGACGGCCCGCTTGGCCCGGCGAATCTCGCTGTCGTGGCGGGTTTTGCCGGAAGGGGAGGCCTTTTTGCGAATGGTGCGTCTCTTAGCCACTGATCTGTCTTGAAAACGTAAAAGAGAATTAACCGCAGATTACACAGATTTCACTGATAAAGAAAGGTAGACATTGAAACTTATTGTAACCGGCTGGGAGGCTGGGTCAAATGTTTTGGGAAAAATCAGGTGGGGATTGTGCGAATCCGAGGTTAGGGATGAGGGGCAGCTTGCTGAGGGCCATCTCCGACAGAAGTAGGCTTCCGTCGGAGACCCGCGGAGTCCTGTAAGAACGAAAAAGGTCTTTGCCGAAGTCCCGAGACACGATAAAATCACCGGAACGACCTGAGAGTGTCCTGGGCAAGCAGCTGTGCGGGAAATCTCGTTTTAAAAAGCACTTAGATTGCCGGCGGACGAGAGGCAGCAAAATAGGTGCTATCAAGGAGGCTTAGCCACAGATGAAATCAAGCAATTGTTTATAAAATTTAATTTCTGAGGGCTAATTGTTATGAAGAACGAAGAAAGATATACGAAATTTGCTCTGATCCGTGAGATGATGGAGACACCTGGGATTATAAGAAATTTCAAGCTCGAAAATATTGACAATATAGTCGCGGCTATCAAAAAGTGCGGCAAGTTGTTTTTTGTCGGCGAGGGGTCCAGTCGGATCTTCTCTTCCAAAAATGCCATAGCTCAAGCCATGCAATTCGGCTGTGATATCAGTCTGTTCAGCGAAGGATCGTACCAAGCTGCCGAGTACGATTTGACCAACTACGCGGTGCTGGCCATTTCCAATAGCGGTCGAACCAAGGAGACATTATGTCTTTGCGATATGCTTAGAAAGTCCGGCCATGATAGGTTGTTTGGTTTGACTTCTTATCAAAACAGTAAACTCGAAGCTCTCACTACTCAAACTGTTGTTTTGAGCTGTGGTCCCGAAGAGGCCATAGCAGCTAGCAAAAGCAGTGTGGAGCAGGCCTTGTTCTGCCAATCCTTATTGGCCCAAGTACATGGCAAAAGCATCGACAGCAAGTTGAATGCTCTTGCCGACGCCTTCGAATCGGCACTTACCGTTCCGGTCGATTCTATTATTACAGAGGCTCTTGCCAGGGCTGAGACTGTTTATTTTGCCGGTCGCAATGACGGCGTAGCTGAAGAACTCACATTGAAAGCTAATGAGATTGTTCGCAAAAAGAGCGACTTTTTCGAAGGTACGTATTTGATACACGGCCCGGAAGAGGTCATTAGTCCGAATGATGTGGTTATAGTGATTAATCCGTACAAATCCACAATGGAAAAGATTAAGGAACTTCTGGTCGAGGGGATAGGGCTCAATGTATTTGCGATCGCTTCCGATGACACGATTTTCCCAACTGTTCGTGTCCAATCGGTTGATGAGCTGACCAATTATGTTTATCTTGCGGCGGGTTGGAATGTTCTGGTTGAAGCAGGTGTTAATTTGGATATTGATCTCGACAAAGCTGAACGAATCCGCAAAGTTGCAGATACCTTTTCCGGCTAGCCCGTAAC
>DAOVKO010000235.1 GCA_030631725.1 Actinomycetes bacterium
AAGAAAGTCGCCAATGTAGACAAATCCATCTTGAATATAGCCCCCAGACCAGAGACTGTCATCCAACGTCCCACACTGCACAACCTTCGGCTGGGCCTCGGCATATTGAGTGTGGGGATTGTGCCCTCAGTCCTTCCTCAGAACGCATTTCACCGTTCTGGATGGGATGTAATTACCGGTGTTTCTATTGGCGTTAAACAGGATAAGCCTCAATATTCTTGGAGCGCGTCCCTTTGGTATAGACAAACTGGCGATGATGGCTATCGCTGGTGGGAAGCATCCTATTATTCCATCGAGCAGTTCGGCGCAAGTCAAGGAGTCAGTCTTACCCATGATGTCAGGGGCGCAGATGAAGTAGCTAAGAATCCATTGGGCCTATTTAGGTTCGCGGAAGAACCAAGACCTATTGATGGTGAAGATTTTGACGACTTTTTTGATCGATGGTCATCACGGCTTGCCAAGGCATCCCAGGGCCAACTTAAGTAGCTTTGTTAAGCTCTCCGTAACCACCAGCGACCATCCCTTTTTTATCCTCGCTCAGAAAATGTACCAGGCCTGCGGATTCAAAGAACTCCGCCGCTTCAAACAAACCCCTCATTCGGAATGTCAAACCATTGAATACAGCATCGACCTCAAGCCTCATCCCGGCGCGCCGGGACACGCCTAAAGTCTTTCTTCATCTGTATTATCTGCTTTGGCTTGCATTCCGATAATGCCGCACTGCCCCGTCGGCGTGAAAAGCCCATGCAATATCCGGCCCCAGGCCTTTGGCCCCCTTGTCCAGTTGTATCGCTGGCCAAAAGACGCTATACTACCCAACTGCAAGGGCTGCACGTTTGGCGATGGTGGCACTGATCGTGCGATCGTCATAATACGCACCCTGCCTCTGAAATTATGCATCTCTCTTGCCGGCAGAGTCCGGGCGAGTGGCGGAATGGCAGACGCTGGGGACTTAAAATCCCCTGAGGTAATACCTCGTGCGGGTTCGAATCCCGCCTCGCCCATCCATCCACCATTAACTCGGACCGAAGTTTTTGGTGGGCTATCCCAATGCTGATTTTCCGCCCGCAACTGCTACAGCGTGCCCACGATGCCCCCCAAAGCCTCCTTTAGCGGAAGACCTTCTGCCTCTATGTCAGCGTTGTCCTTTCCTCTCGGACTCTTTTTGGTCCTTCTTGCTCCCCTTGTCCTTCTTGTCCTTCTTGTCTTTTTTGTCTTTCTTGTCCTTACCCGAACCGGAGTCTTCCGATGTGGCTTCTCCGCTGCCGTCCGGGACCGCCTCGGCCACCGATTGTATGGAATCGCTTACAAGATTACCTACCAAGGAGATGGCCGTAAGAGCGCCGAAGATTATAAGAACCATCAGCACCGCGTATTCGGTAGCCGTTGGCCCCCAGCAGTCCCGGCGAAAACGACGCAGAATATTCCTCAGACACTTGCCGACTTTCATAGTCTGGATATCGGCTGGAATAAGGGCCTGATTCTGGAATTTCAGGTAATTCATTTTCCCAGTGAAACTACAGAAGGATTATCGGACTCGCTCTCTGATTTTGCCCGAATATGACAGGACGCAGGCACATTGACTTGCGACCGGTTTCTGGGGAATATGACGACTGGAAAGGTCTGGCAATGTGCTGGCCGCGAAGATAAAACTGTTTCTGGGGGCAAGATGTCGCCAAGTGGCAACGGCCATGGGTCACCACCGGACGGAAGGCAGAGGTAAGAGTGAGCAAAGTCCTGGATATTTTCGAGCAGCCCTGGACCTTGGTCGTCATCGGCTTATTGGCTGAATTGGCTGTGCTGATCGGGGCCAGGTTCTGGCCGCTAAAGATCCGCCGCAAGCATCTGCTCATCGGACCGATCTTGATAGTCCTGGGCCTCGGCCTTGATTATCTGGTGGCTACAGACAGGGAGAAAATCGAGACGGTAATAGCTACGGTAGTAAAAGCCACCGAAGAGGAAAACGCCCAGCAGATTATAGAGTGCATCGGGCCGGCTTATCATGGCAGACTCGAAGGCTCCCGCGAGCTTTTCGCCCGTTTTTGTCGGCAGCTCTTCAGCCAGCCGCAGATCCAAAAGAACTGGCTCCGGCAGCTACAATTGAACTTGGACAAAACCAAAGCCACAGCCCACATTGTTGCTCTGAGTCGACTTGACCCACGCAGCCAATGGGCCCAGGGACTCCCGGTCGCTAAGACTGTCTGGAGAGTGCAGCTTAGCAAACAAGCCGACAAGAGCTGGCTGATCGTTTGGATCGAGCTTGTCGATTGGAAGATATCAAAATAGAATCCAATGAGTACCATTGAAACGCTAACCCCCGGCGGTCTTGTAGCCGCAGCACTGCCCGGCTATGAGCATCGGCCGCAGCAGTTAGAGATGGCCCGACTAGTCAGCCAGGCCTTTGATCGCAAGGAGCATCTGATTGTCGAGGCCGGTACCGGCGTGGGAAAAAGCTTTGCCTATCTGGTCGCCGCCATCGAACTAATCACCAGCCAAACCGACAAGCGAGTCCTGGTCTCCACCCACACCATAGCCCTGCAGGAGCAATTGATCGAAAAGGACATCCCTTTTCTCAAGAAGGCCTTGCCCACGGATTTTAAGGCCCTGCTGGTCAAGGGCAGGAATAATTACCTCTGCCTGCGCCGCTTGGCCTCGCTGAGCAAACGACAAGACAAGGTTTTCGGCTCCCAACGCGAACTCAAGAATCTCTGGCGGATTGAAGACTGGGCCGCCAAAACTCGCGACGGCAGCAGACGCAGCCTGGACTTCGCCGTCTTGCCCCAGGTTTGGCAAAGGGTCTGCTCCGACAGGCACAGCTGCCGGGGCCGCAGTTGCGAGCAGTTCGGCAAGTGTTTTTATCAGGCCAGCCGACGAAAGATGCAGGCCGCCCAAATCCTCGTAGTCAATCACGCCCTGTTTTTTGCCGACCTGGTCCTGCGCACAGGCTCGGCAAAGCTCCTGCCCAGCTATGATGCCGTGGTCCTCGACGAAGCCCACAGGCTGGAGGAAGTGGCCAGCGACCACCTCGGCGGGCGCCTGAGCATGGGACAAGTGGAGT
>DAOVKO010000060.1 GCA_030631725.1 Actinomycetes bacterium
CACGGGCGGTGTTGATCAGCACCGCTGTTGACTTCATCGTCGCCAGGCGCTCGCGATTGATCAGCCCGTCCGTCTGATCCGTCAGCGGACAATGAATGCTCAAGTAATCCGCCTCCTTGAAGACTTCATCTAAAGCTACGCATTCTCGCGGGTCGATGTGTCCGGGCAGATCATGGGGCAGTATTTCCATGCCTAGTCCCCGACCGATCTGAGCCACCCGCCTGCCGATGGCTCCGTAGCCGATGATCCCCAGCTTCTTGCCGTCAAGCTCAATCAACGGCTCAGGAAAAAAGCAAAAGTCCGGACTCGCCGTCCACTTGCCTTGGTGAACTTGATCGTTGTAAAAAGCAACCTTCGAGGCAAAGTGAAGAATCATGGCCATGGCGTGCTGGGCGACCGAATTCGACGCATAGCCCGGCACGTTGGTCACCGCAATCCCCCGTTCCTGGGCTACAACCAAGTCCACAATATTGGTACCCGTTGATGTCAGCCCGATGTACTTCAGCTTGGGCAGGGCCCTGATAACCTCGGCGTCTATTATCACCTTATTCACCAGCACGGCCTGGGCGCCTTGAGCACGCGGCACTATTTCATCCGGCCCCGAGCGCGGATAAATCTCCAATGCTCCCAAAGCCCTCATCGGCCCCCAATCCATGTCCCCCTGATCCATCGTCGCTGTGTCCAAACCCACAATCTTCATCTTCACCTTGCGTTTTTTCCTTTTCCTGATTCCGAATTTGCAATAAATCTTCTGACCACTTCTTCGGCCGCTTCGGCCAGCAGTTCCGGCGCCCGGGCCATCGACTCCTGGACCGACATCGATTCCGGCTTGATCGAGCGGTACTGGACGATTCCTTCACTTAGCACCTGCTCGGCTCCCGGTCCGATCTGCCCGGCCAATGCCACGGCCGGCACGTTGAGACTCCTGGCCAATCTGCCTACTCCTGCGACCGTTTTGCCATGGGCCGTCTGGGAGTCCAGTCTGCCCTCTCCGGTTATGCACAGCTGGGCCCCGGCCAATCTGTCCACCAAACCCACTGCCTCGATTACCAGTTCTACCCCGCTTCTTAGCCGTCCGGCCAGAAACCCTAGCAACCCCGCACCGAGACCGCCGGCCGCACCTGCTCCGCGAACACCTCTTACCTTCTTGCCGAGCTGCTCGGCCATTTTCTCTCCCAGTCGATTCAAACCCGCCTCCAACTGCTCCACCATCTCTGGCGTGGCTCCCTTTTGCGGACCGAACACCCGGGCCGCCCCGCGCTGCCCTACCAATGGATTGTCAACATCGCTGGCTATCTCAATCGCCACATCTTTCACTCGCCTGTCCAGCCCACTGGCATCTATTGTTTCCAATTGCCCCAAGCTGCCTCCGCCTTCGGGCAATTCATTTCCTGCCCCGTCCAGAAACCGCACTCCCAGCGCCCGGGCCATTCCCGTGCCCCCGTCGACCGTGGCCGAGCCGCCTATTCCTATGACTATTCGTTTTGCCCCTGCTTCCATTGCCCCCAGTATCAACTCTCCCGTCCCCCGCGTACTGGTCAGCAGCGGATTTCGTTCATTCGCATTGAGAAGTCCCAGTCCACTCGCTTGGGCCATTTCTATCACGGCCCAGCGGCCTTTGCCCAGCAGAGCGAATCTCGCCTGCACCTCTCGACCCAGCGGGTCGTGCACCGTCTGGCGGTGGTAAACGCCTCCCGTGGCCGAAACCAGGGCCTCAACCGTCCCTTCTCCGCCGTCGGCCATCGGCACGGAGTCCACTTCTGCCTCCGGAGAAGCCCGCCTGACCCCTCGGGCCATCGCCCGCGCCACCTCCACACTCGAGAGATTCTCCTTGAACGAGTCTGGTGCCAACACAATCTTCACCACTGCAGCCTTTTCTAATATAACTACGCCTTGTTATTTCACCTGCACTGTTACCGGCCGTTTAGATACGGCCCCGGCTTTGCCTTGTGCCTGGAAACGTCGCACGCCGGCCAGCCTGCCGCCACTTTGCGGAACACAAGGAAGTCTATGGGCTCGGTCACCGCTCGGGCAGTCCTCTCAGCCGCGACTGCCCTTGCCATCGCCTCGAAGCCCTCGCGCAGTTCTTCCTCGCTGATCAAGTCGAACGTTGAAACTGCCCCCAGCTTGAGGCGCTCATAGTGTGCTCTCAAGCTCGCGTCGATGTGCTGTACAATCGCGCGATGTTCGATCCGCTCGAAGCCGGCCGAAGTAAAGCAAGCCGTCAGTTCTCCCAGCCCAGGCATCCGTACCTCATCGATAGCCTTGGCTGCCGGCCAGAATTCGTAAACCGGGATACCATCGAGGCGACCGCGAAAACAGTTTCGAATAAAGATCACCCCTCCCGGCCGGAGAACCCGCCAAAGTTCCCCGCATGCTCCCGACAAATTCTGCAGGTGGTGAGCAATCATAGACAAAAAGGCTGCATCAAAGGTTCCATCCCTACAAGGTATGTCCTCTGCGTAGCCGGCAAGATAGGTCACCCGTTTGTGCGAGTTCTTGGCTTCTGCCTGCTGGCGCATCTTTTCTGACGGCTCCACACCGATGACCTGCGCCCCCAAACGTTCTGCCAGCGGCACCGACCACCTACCAACGCCACATCCAAGATCGAGTACGTCCAGGAACTCTCCGTTTCTGCCTGGCGTCAGAAACTCAGCCACAGCGTTCATCCAGAGATCAGTCGCCTGCTTCGAGAGTTTCCGGCCCTCCAGATAGCCTTTGTACTGCGATTTGTCGTAGTCCATTTTGCGATTTTACTTTGTCTTTTTCGCTGCGTAATCAGCGAAGCTTGTACCTGCAGAGACAGGTATCAGCGTCTAATTTCTGTATTTCTTTGTCTCTAATCTGTGTTCATCTGTGCAATCTGTGGCTAATTCTCTTTCTGTATTTCTTTCTCTGTTTTCCTCCTCAAGCCTCAGGCCTCAGGCCTTCTTACTTTGCCTTTGCGGTTCTATGCTGTATTGATATTCCCAGTAATTCTTTGCGGGACCAGCTCAGCATAATCTTTTGGCCAGCTGTAATTTCTTCCAGAGCCTCAGCCAGGACTTCACTGTCTTCGAGCTGGCGGTGCCCGATAGTGAATACCAGATCCCCCACGCGCACCCCCGCCCGCCGGGCCGGGCCGCCTGGCTCGACGGTCATTACCCGGTAGCCCGCCGTCTCCGCCGACGGCTCCCGGGAGCTGTCCAGCCGCATCCCCAGCTTTTCCCAGGCCAACTTTCCTACGTCCGCCAGGGGCTTGTACTGGGCCCGAAGTTCCACTCGTTTGACAACTTGTCCGCTGGGCCCGCGACGCAGCAATTCTATGGCTACTTTCTGACCTTCGCTCACTCCTTGCCACGCCAGATGGTAATCTGCCAGACCGCTTATCCTTTTGCCTGCTACTGCCGTGATAATATCTCCGCGTCGGATTCGGGCCCGCTCGGCACTCGAGCCTGTCGCCACCTTCTCAACTTGCACCTCCAGCCCAGCTTGGCCCGCTTTCCTGCCGAGCCTGACCGTCAGCCCCGCCCCAAGCTGTCGCAGCCCCTTGGGCCGAAGCAGCTTACTCAGCCGCTGCGTCAGTTCGTCTATGCTCATGGCAAAGCCGATGTTCTGGGCATCGAAGCGAATAGCCGTGTTTATCCCCACCACTTCGCCGTTGATATTCAGCAGCGGCCCACCGCTCGAGCCCGGGTTGATCGGCGCGCTGGTCTGGATCAAGTTGCTGTACTCCAACCCCTCGCCGAACTCCAGCCTTCTACCCACCGCGCTGGCCACCCCTGTCGTTACCGTATGATGATAACCCAGCGGATTGCCCACTGCTATGACTGTCTCGCCCACCATCAGGTCCCTGGCGGTCCCCAGGCTTATTTCCTGCAAGGCCTTGTTTGTGTCCAGTTTCAATACCGCTAAATCGTGCCCTGCATCAGCCCGCAGGAGCTTGGCCGCAAACTCCTGTCCGTCCGATGTGCTCACCAGAATATCCGTCGCCCTGGCCACCACGTGGTAGTTGGTTACCACGTATCCATCACGGTGGATCACAAATCCCGAGCCCAGACTCGTCAGCCGCCTTTTACCTCCGAAAGGCCCGGGCAGTCGGAATATATCTCCGAAAATATCCAGTCCGCCCGGCACCACTCGGCTCGAGGATATGTTCACCACCGAGGCCTGAACCTTTTCGTAGACCTCCACGACCGGCGTCCGACGCGAATAGACCTTCTCTTTGTCCGCTGCTTGGGCTGCAAAACTCAACCCCGCAGCCAAGACCAAAGCCGCAAATATTTGTTTGCTTCTTTTCATCCTCGGTATTGTAGCACCTTTGGGCCGCTTATCAAGTACTGCACCGCTAGCTTGGTATATCTGCTCTGCTTGTTATACTGATTTGTATGTCTGCCGATTCCTCGCCTCCGCCCAGCTTCATCTGCGATGCCATGCTTGGCGGCCTGGCGCGCTGGCTCCGGGCTGCTGGCTACGACGCCTATTGGCAATATGGACAACACGACCGCCAGCTCATCGAGCTTGCCCAATGCCACCACGCCATCCTCTTGACCAGCGACAGCGGAATCATGCAGCGCAACATCATCCGCGATGGCACCGTCCGCGCTCTTTTCATCCCCCAGCAGCTCGACCGCTACCAGCAGTTGGCCTTTGTCTTGCGACGTTTGAATCTTCCCCTGATTGAGCCCCGCTGCATGAGTTGCGGCGGCTGCCTCAAAGTCATCCCCCGCGATCTGGCCCGACCTCACGTGCCTCCCAAGGCTTGGCAGTTCCACGATACTTTCTTTCGTTGTCAGCGATGCGGCACGGTCCTCTGGCGCGGCACACACTGGAAGCGCATCGCCGAACGTTTAGCCCATATAGACGACTACTTCCCCCACCTGACTTCTAATGAAGATTAGATTCTCTGATCCCCCCTGGTGATTGTTGTCAGCCTACTTTAGCGCCGCTTGCCTCTGCCTAGCAGCAACATCAAGCCGCCCATCAGCATCAGCCCCATTGTAGCTGGCTCCGGAGCAGACGCCGACTCACTCGAGCCATCCGGAAAAGCTATCACATGCACACCGATGCGCAGTGATCCGTCCTCCAGGCCCTCGACCACCTCGCTTACGCTGTGCCCGCCGACCAAATCGAAAATAATAGCCACCCACTCATCCGGGTCTGGGGCGGTACTTGGGTTGACACCATTGGTCGGTGGCGGTTCATCGGCAGTGGCCATAAAATCGGGGGGTTTTTGAAATGGCGGACTAAGATCGTTGCCGGCCGGTAAATTGGGCGGACTGCCTTCCAGGCTGAAGATAGTCCCCGGCCCATTAACTATATCGGGAGGCCCCGACAGCAAACCGAGGTCATCATCAAAATATATCCGGGCTATGGAAGACTCCACATCATCGCTGTCGTTGTGGAATTCAAAATAAACTAGCTCATCGTCGTTATCGTAGCGGAAAACTTCCACGAACAAACTTACCGCGGGATCGTCCGCATAGTCCCCGTTATCCGTAAAAATATTCAGGTAGAAAGTATCCATGTGAATCAGTGACGCTTGAGAATTCTCAGCCGGCAAAACGATTGCCAGGCCGAACAATAGAATCGGCACCCCAGCCCATCTGCTTATCATTTTAATGTCCTCTCTTTCCCCAACGACCCGAGCGAATCGGGCCGAGACTCTCACTCCTCTGCGTTAAGTTTACTTCGGTTTTCTCCTTTAGCCAAAAAACTGGCGATTTTTTGATGCCCTAACTTCTTCTTTGCCGAGCCGCCAATCCCGTCAACTCTTATTTGCTGGCCACCGGGCATTTTTATCGGCCCATTCGTAACAGCACTTAAGCTCTACGTCGTGCTGGGCGGACTTTACTGCTCTGTGCAGCTTGGCCGCTGGAGCTAGCGATTGTTTCGCACTTTGGGTGCCAAAGGCGACCTACTCAAGAATATGGGGGAGATACTCTCTCTCCAGAGAGACTCTCTCTCAGTAGAAGAAACTATAGCACAAATGGCCTGCTTTGTCAAGCCTTTTATCCCGTACAGGCCACATTTTTTTTGTACAAACCCCCTTTTCTGCCAGATTTGGCCCCCCGTCTGCTCAACACAGCCAAGCTCCCCAGAAGCACCAGAGCCAGCGTGGCCGGCTCTGGCGTAGGCGTGCTCTGACCCCAATAGCTCATGACTTGGCTATAATCTGCACCTTCGACCACGCCGTCCCCGGACACATCGCCCTGCTCGTAGCTCGCATTGTCTAGCCCCCAGTTGCTGATAATGATGCTCAAGTCAGCCTGACCCACAAACCCATCCCCATTCACATCGCCGGGCCCGACGATGCGGATTGAATCTCTACCCCAAAAAAGTTGTGTGCCCTCGTTGAGGTCGACCGAGCCTTTCAGGGACAACTCTGTTGTGTCATACTCAACGTCCACCAGATCGGCAATTCGAAAGTACACCTTCAGGTCGTCCCACTCATCGTTGTTAACATCTCTGAAAGAGCTGATCGTATCCCCGTTCCCTTTGGTCATAGGCCCAGCTCCGGACAATTTCAGGCTTGAAACATTGATATCATAGACATCGAAGTTCTCATCGCCGAGAATAGCCACGGGCAAAACGCCCTTGGAGTGTAGATTGAAGCGGTTGGAATTGCTGCCGGCTCTGATGTCTATGCTAACAGGCTGCACTACCTCCAAGGTATCCTGCGGCTGCGGGTATTTCAACTCCAGCCAATCCACGACCGGCTCGTAATGTCGGGCGTAGGTAACCACCGCCGGGGCCGTTGAGCCCATCAGGCTGCTGCTGTCGATAATCGGATTACTTGGTGGATAAGTTGCTCCGCCGCTGTATTCATCGTAGTTGCCCACCATGTGCCCATATTCATGGGCGGCAACTCGCCCGGTATCTGCAGTGTCCCAAAGGGTCATAGTCGTTCTTGGCTTTCCCTGGCTGAAGCCCGGACGAACCCGCACATTGTAGTGGTCGCTGGGATACTCGAAGATCACGTCGTAAATGATATCGTAGTAATATTGGTTGTTATGCAGTATGCCATACCGGTTGTTCCATAGCCCTTCGATCCCGCCTTCCCAATAGGGTGCCAGGCTGTCAATTTCTGACTGCGGTACATGGTCGATACCGCCGCTACTGTATAGATAAATCGAAGTGTAGATGTGCAATTCCTGGCTTGCGAATTCGATGTCGTATGTTACCCACCAGCTAAACCCCGGCGGGTTCATATAATAAGACCGTGTTTCCCTCGCAACATCCCCCAGCGGGACAGCCTCCACTTGGGCCCCCGCCAGGGCCACACACAGCCCCATAAGAACAATAATCCTCGTTCTCACCTTCTATCCTTCTCCTTTCTTTCTGCCGGGCCAATCCCCCTCGTCTCGAACCCTGTGCTTAAAAAACACACGCGGGGCAGTCTCTCTACTCCGCATGCCAATAATCGTGCTTAAGCTCGGTCCAACTGAACCTGCTTAGCCACACAGCTTAGATTATAGCAGAAGAGCCCGTTTTAGTCAAGCTTTTTCTCGCCCTTGCCGCCAGTTCTTTGGCCCTGAAATCTCCGGAAATCTCTGGGATAGTCTCCCCGCCATGGGCTATACTGTTGCCTTGAAAAACTTCTGTCTTGCCTTGTGCCCGATATATGTTCTTGGAGGCCGATATTATGAAGAATTTTGACCAGTTACTCGACTTGATAAAGGACAAACCCATCCGCACCATAGCCGTCGCCGCCGCCGCCGACCATAGTGTGATCGAAGCCGCCCGTCTGGCCCGCCAGGCCAACATCGCCCGAACCATCCTTATCGGACGCAAGGAGGGCATTTTGCAAAAGGCCGCGGAAATCAATTTCTCCATCGAGGCCAAGGATGTCATTGACGAGCCCGACGACATCCGCGCCGCCTCTGCAGCCGTTTCCCTCACCGCCAGCGGAAAGGCCGACATCGTCATGAAGGGCTACCTGCACACTGACGATTATCTCCGGGCCGTCCTCCAGCGCGAAAACGGCTTGCGCACCGGCGTGGTCATGAGTCACGTTTTTGTCATTGAGGTCCCCGAGTTCGACAGGTTCCTTTTCATTACCGATGGGGCCATGAACATCGCCCCCGATCTTCAGCAAAAGGCCGAGATAATTCTCAACGCCGTTCATTTGGCCAATCTTTTTGGCATCATGAAGCCCAAGGTCGCCGTCTTGGGTGCCGTCGAGTTGGTTAATCCCAACATGCCCGCCACCCTCGACGCCGCCGTCTTGGCCAAGATGAGTCAGCGCAGCCAATTTCGTCCCGAGGTCGTAATTGGCGGCCCCTTTGCCCTGGATAATGCTATCTCCCAGATTGCCGCCAAGCACAAGGGCATCACCGGGCCGGTTGCCGGCTTGGCCGACATCCTCATGGTCCCCAACATCGAGGCCGGCAACATGCTCGCCAAGTCCTTGGTTTACTTAGGTCATTATCGCTTGGCCGGCGTCCTGGTCGGCGCCGCCGCCCCCGTGGTCTTGACCAGCAGAGCGGATTCGGCCGAATCAAAAATGCTCTCCATGGCCGCCGCCGTCATGATGGTTACTGCCCAGCGGCTATTACGCCTCAAGATCGGCAAACTACACTACTGATATCGACACGCGAAAAGTCGCTCGTCTGACCGAGATCGCCCCATGGAAGAGGCCCAATTGAATGTAGTCACCGGGTCTTTCGGCTACACAGGCAAATACATTACCCGACGCCTTCTGGCTATGGGCCAGCAGGTCAAGACCCTCACCGGCCATCCTCACCGCCCCAATCCGTTCGGTCAGCGCGTTAGCCACGCCCCTTTTTCCTTCGACGATCCCGACCGACTAATCGCCAGCCTCCGTGGAGCAACCACCCTCTTCAACACCTACTGGATACGTTTTCCTTATGGACAACTGACCTTCGACCATGCTATCCAGAACACGAAAACTCTGATCAGCGCAGCCCGCCAGGCGGGCCTTCATCGAATCGTCCACCTCAGCGTCAGCAATCCTAGTGAACAATCAAGGCTTCCCTACTTCCGAGGCAAAGTCCTCATCGAACGGGCCATCATGGAGTCCGGCCTTTCTTACGCCATCATCAGGCCCACGGTCATCTTCGGCCCCGAGGACATCCTCATCAACAACATCGCCTGGCTCCTTCGGCGGCTACCCGTATTTGCCCTGCCCGGAGGGGGCAACTATCGACTTCAGCCGGTCTTCGTCGAGGACTTGGCCGAGATGGCTGTAGGCTTGGCTCAACAGAATCGTAATCTGGTCGTTGACGCCGTCGGCCCGGAGATACTCAGCTTCGCTCAATGCGTCCGCCTTATCGCCGCAGCCATCAACAGCCGCGCCGCCATCATCCACGTTAGTCCGTATCTGATGCATCTGTTCTCGCTCCTGATTGGTCCACTGCTAGGCGATGTGTTGCTGACCCGGAATGAAATCGCTGGGCTGATGGCCAACTTGCTGATCTCACATGGCCCTGTAACCGCACCCACACGCTTCAGTGACTGGCTCAAGCACCATGCCCACAGTCTGGGCCGTCGATATGCCTGCGAACTCGACAGGCACTATCGATAGCCTTTGCGCCACCTCAGAAAAAACTAGCTGTAATATCCTAAAGCTCGCTTATTGCTCTGTTGAAAAGATATCGGGACGGGTCATTGCGAGCGCAGCGAAGCAATCTCAAAGCTCAGAAGTCGAGATTGCCACGGCCCCTCTGGGGCCTCGCAATGACAGAAAGAGGCTTTCAACAGAGCACTTGCTTATCAAATGGTCCGCGGGAGATTTTGAAGCTTTGTATTGACAATCAATACTCAAACGGATAAAAAGACGTCTCCTGATAACCTGCTGTGCTAACCGGGAGTCCAAGTTCGATGTCGGTCAATGAAATTGCCGCTCCCGTCCATGGCAACGGGTTAC
>DAOVKO010000247.1 GCA_030631725.1 Actinomycetes bacterium
TGCTGGCAATGGGGGACGGAGACGCCTTTGCCGAATCCGGTCGAGCCGTTGGCCTCGCGCTCGATCAGGGCCTGGAGTATCTGCCGATAGTCTTGGGAGCTTAGCTGATCAGCACCTAGCAAGACTTCCAGAAGCTCCTGGATAGCTCCGTCGCGGGTGTCAGAACGCAACTGGGGGATAAAGGCATCTTGGCTGAAGATTTCGGACAATTTCATAGCAACTCTCCGGGCCCGAACGACTTCTGGTGTTGCGGGTCACTCGGGAAGATAAACCTCCGGCTGGCCTGTCTGGCGATGTTTGTGATTTCGAGTTTTCTCCTTGTGCCTGGTAATTTGGCGTTCGAGCTTATCGATAACAAGGTCTATGCAAGTCTTGACCTCGGGCGCGGAATCGTGCCCGACGAGGCTTTCATGGCCGTCGGGCTTGACGATAACTTCCACGGCATAACCGGCCCCTTCCTTGGAGACTATCACGTCGATTTTTTGTAGTTTATCAAAGAACTGACCTAATTTGGAGGCTTTGCTGCGGGCGTAGTCCTGGAGATCCTGCGAGACACGCATGTGACGACCGCTAACGGATATTTGCATCTAGCTTCTCCTTGAAAAGTGTAGGGCTAAGTCTGTCCGTTAGGCTTTTGCTCGTCCGCTCCGGCCGCTGGTTTCTCCTGGCTATGAGCTTCCGCGCCGGGCAGTTGGCCGGCCGGCGACGTTTTGGTATCCACGAATCTACTGGGCTTGAGGACGCCGCCGGAGATAATAAACCTGAAGGCTTCGTCAATGCTGATGGTCAATTCCACGACCTCACTTCGCTTCGTACAGATGACGTAGCCGGTGAGTGGCGTGGGGGAACTGGGCATGAATACGGAGATGATATCGTCGCCGAGGCGTTCTCTGACATTCTTGGGGGCCTCGCCGGTGAGCAGTCCCAGCGACCAGATCCCCTTGCGGGGATACTCCAGAGCGACGACCTGGGAGTATTGGAGACGCTTCTCGGAAAGGAAGAAATCGGTGACCTGCTTGATGTGGGGATAGACCTGGCCGACGACGGGAGTGCGATTGAGAAAGGCTTCAACGAGTCGCCAAATCCATCGGCCGACAAAGCTGGCCAGAAAGATGCCAAGGAAGTAGATCAAGCTTATAGCGATGATGAAGCCGCCGATGTGCAGATGCCAATTATCCCAGATTTGTTCGAGATTGGCGATGTGTTCATCGACGGCCCCGCCGAATATCCACAGCCGGGCATGAGCGACCAGCCTGATAATGGCCCAATTGACATAGACACCGACATATTGGTTGATGAACTGATAGCCCTTGATGATCAAGACCAGGCTGAGCAGGCTCGGAAGCACGGCTGCCAAGCCTCTAAGAAAGAAGTGCTTGAAATCACCCCAAAATCCTTTTTTCTGCGTTTGTGCTTCCATGGATAGGCTATATCTGCAAGCCCCGCCCTCACAGTAGGTTGCGAAGAACATATTCTTCAACACGAACGGCTGAGCACGTCAAGGCTTCGTCTACCTTGGCCTGTAGTCTAGCGTTTTTGGAATGCAAAGTCAATCCAAAACCTCCCGGATTGCCCAGGAGAATATTGGCATTATTGCCGAGGGGAGTGAGATTCTCCCGTGCCAGGCCAAAGGGCGGGTTTGGGCGTTGACAGTTTACTCGGCAGGAGATAATGTTGGTCCAACTTTGGAGGCCGATGAGAGTTCGCCTTTGCTGACGGGAGGTTTTTACAGCTATGAAGGTTCTGATTGTAGGCAGCGGCGGCCGGGAACATGCCCTGGCCTGGAAGATCGCCCAGTCGAAATTGCTGAAGCAACTGTTTTGTGCTCCGGGGAATCCGGGCACGGCTGAGCTGGCAGAGAATGTTGCTCTTGGGGCGGATGATATAACCGAGCTGCTGAAATTCGCCAAGGGCGAGTCGATCGATCTGACGGTGGTGGGCCCGGAGGCCCCTTTGGCCGAGGGAATAGTTGACGCCTTCGCTGCCCAGGGCTTGAGTATCTTTGGACCGTCGGGCGAGGCGGCGAAGATCGAGGCGGACAAGGCTTTTTGCAAACAATTGCTGCGATTGGCTTCAGTGCCCACCGCTGAGGCTCGCATATTCGATGACCTTGATGCTGCCCGGAAGTATATCAGCAGCCGAGATGAAGGGCTGGTGATCAAGGCCTCTGGGCTGGCGGCGGGCAAGGGGGTGTTTCTATGCCCTGAGCCGAACGATGCTTTGGCAGCGGCCCAGAAGATTATGGCTGAGGAGGCCTTCGGCGATTCGGGCCGGACCATCGTAGTGGAGGAAATGCTCAAAGGCCAAGAGGCCAGTATCTTGGCCTTGGTCGATGGGACGAACATTTACGTGCTCGAATCCAGCCAGGACCACAAGGCTATCGGCGACGGCGACACAGGTCCGAATACCGGGGGAATGGGAGCATACA
>DAOVKO010000179.1 GCA_030631725.1 Actinomycetes bacterium
GAGAAGCTCGAGGTCAAGGCGGCAGGTCCAAAACGCCCGGAG
The DNA here is from genome assembly GCA_030631725.1 of Actinomycetes bacterium. Taxonomy (GTDB): domain Bacteria; phylum Planctomycetota; class Phycisphaerae; order JAACET01; family JAACET01; genus JAACET01. The sequence continues at coordinate 43 of DAOVKO010000179.1, forward strand.
GCGTGGTATAGCCACGTCGAGGACGTTTTGGGCCGACAACGCAGGACTAGAGCTTCGCAGCCGGCCGCAGTAGAGCGGGTTATTCGGATAGGCTCTTAGACACTGCCCCCAAAACTGCGCGGGTTCGAGCCGCTTAGACCGGCAAAGCAAATTCCGCTACTTCCTCGACGAAGAAGAATTCTGCGATTCCGGCGTAATTTCGACCACCCAGAAATCGCCGGTTTCGCCGGGGCCAAAGGCGGTCACGAAAACGCTCATGTAGGCGGCCTCGGTAGGGAAAGTCCACTGCTTCAGAGCCATGCTGTAGGGCTTTCCGTCCTTCCTCCTGCTACCCGTGCCATCTTTGTCCGGCAGAAGTAACTGCACGCCAAATGTCCACTCCGGTGTATTACGAACGGCGGGCATGGAATATCCCCAAGACATGTGCTTTTGGTCGGCATTATAGAAATAGCGTCCGTGCCAGACATTGCCGGGGGCGCGAATCCAGCCGCCCTGAAGATAAGTCTTATCCGCGGAAATAGGCACAAGGTTGCCATGGAACGAAACCCGCTTGGCCTTCTCCGAAGGCCTCACACAAACGAGCTTCTGGGGCTGAGAATAGGGTCTGGCGCCAAGGACAACGGAAACGGGGGCGTCACCATCAGTAGCCGAAGGTAATTCCTCGAAGCTCTCCGGGCTAAAAAGATTCTTCCCGGCAGCACCCATGGTAACGGGACTCTCGGCCATGAGCTTTCCATCTTCATCAAAGGCTCGGACCTTGTAATAATAGAACCGTCCTGTTTTGACACCTTCATGCAGATATTTATTCGTCGGCCCTTGGACTGTGGCGATCTTGGCAAAATTCTTGCCGTCCATACTGGTCAGTATCTCGAAGGACTTATCTTTCAGGAAGTCTCCTTGGCCATAGGGCGCAAAAGCAGCAGTAACGGATTGGTAGCGACGGCCATCGTACGGCAACAGATCATTGACTTCCCAGACCAATTCCACCGCATCCGAGCCAACCGGGTGTGTAGCAACCTGGACAATAGGATCGCCGATCAGAGAGTATGGACCTTTGCGTTCCTCTTCCGCAGTTAGAACCAGAATTTTTGTTGGATCGCTGCCACGGACCTCAAAGGGCCAGCGAGGAAGAACAGCCTTGGCGGTTATCATTCCGGAAATGTTTTGGGGCACTCGCCACGAGTGCGAACATACACCGCCTCAGCCAAACCGGAAGTTATATGTACCGATTTCCTGGCCCTGGGAATCGTAGAGTGCAAGTCGAGGGCTAGACCCACTGGATCTGCCTGAACGTGGGATCGGGTGTGCCTTCCCCTCTGAGTTGATTAGCTCAAACTTAAACTCGACAAGTCCCCCTGGCTGCACGCGGTTCCGTGATGTTATTATCTTGGCTGTAAATGGTCCGTCCGCAGCGGCCGCGGTTGTTTCACTCATCACCAGCCAGGCCAACACGACCCCTGCTGCAACCAAAAACCCCAGGCGAATACTGCGATGGCTGTTTATTTCACGCCTCCCCTAAGCTATTTGTTAAATCTCCCCTAAGATACTTGCTTGAAGTATTTCTTAGCTTCCCCCACCAGGTAGAACGAACCGGTTACGCAAATCAGATCCCCCCGCGAGATAGCCGCGTAGGCCTGGCGTAGAGCCTCCGGGAAAGAATCAGTCGCTTGGCACATCCCTCCCAGCGACGAATACATGTTGGCCAGTTCTTCCGGGTCCGCACTACGCGGGCTCGAGCTCCTGGTGAAGATAACCTTATCCGCACCCTGCCTTACCCGACGTAGCATATTACTGACGTCTTTATCCACGCAGCAGCCAAAAATCACTACCATCGAGTCGTAACTGATATTCTGCCCGATGGCCAATATCAGGGCCTCGATACTGCCCGGATTGTGGGCCCCGTCGGCTATTACCCGAGGATCGCTATGCAGCAGTTCCATGCGCCCCGGCAACACCGTCCGCGACAGCCCCCGGATAGCTCGCTCATCATCTATGTCGTAGCCCAGCTCTTTGAGCTTGTCCAGCAAGGCCAACGCCAGGCCGCAGTTCACTGCCTGGTGTTCGCCGGCCAGCGGAACCCGCAGGTGCTCGAATCGGCTCAAAGGCGTTGTTACACACACCCGGGTCTGAGGTCCGCCCCCCTTAGTCGACTCAAACCGCAGAGAAAAGTCGATATCTTTGCCCGTAAACGCCACGCTCGTCCCTGCTGCGCTGGCAACTTTGCGCAGGGCCTGCTCAGCCTCCGCTTCCTGAGGCACCGATACTGCCGGTACGCCACGCTTGAAGATACCCGCCTTTTCCGAGGCGATGCTCCCCAGCGTATCGCCCAACTGTTGGCAATGGTCGTGGCTGATACTGGTTATACCGCAGACTTTCGGCCTGAGCACATTGGTCGAGTCCAGTCGGCCCCCCAGACCGCTTTCGATCACCGCCACATCAACGTCTTTTTCCACAAAGTGCACAAAGGCCACTGCCGTCATTATCTCAAAGAAAGTCGGTTCCCGACCGTTGCCCAGTTTCTTTACTGCCGTGAAAACCTTACCCAGAAGGACCCGCAATTCCGGTTCTGAGATCATTCGACCATTGACCTGAATCCGCTCCCGCAGTTCCACCAGGTGCGGCGAGGTGTACAACCCCACCCGAAAACCGCTGCCCTGCAGCATCGCTGCCAGCATGGCCGCTGTCGAGCCTTTCCCTTTGGTACCCGCGATATGCACGGCGTTGAGCATCCGGTGGGGCGCACCGAGTTTGCCCAGCAGTCGCCGCATACGGTCCAGACTGAAATTATCGATGTTATATCCCCGGGGCGGGCCGGTCCGCTCGTAGTCTGTGCTCGAAAACAGATATCTCATAGCCGAATTGTACGTGGGGAAAGGGCCACGGGATCGCCGGGAGCGCGCGGGACGGGTTTTTCGGGCGACTGTGGGACTCATCGTCTGGGCCAAAAAAACTGGAAAAAAGGTTCAAACAGAATACTTCACAGATTCTAGCCAAAAACAGCCCAATGTCAAGCCCCTACCGGCCTCAATCAGCCTCCATGGGGCTTTTTTAGCTATTGACAACCATACGAAATGACTGTAACATTTGTTCACACACTCTGTTAGAAACGGATCAAAAAATATCGTGCCTTGCCCAATAAACTCAAAAAAACCTTATCACTGCTCTTTTTAGGCGTTCGTCAAAACTGCCCCGATCATCTGGGGCCTTCTTGCCCCATCCAAAAACAGCTTCGCATGGAATCTAAGCGGCGTATCGATGTAACCACTTTAGTAGACCGCCATTAGGTGAAAATAGCCTTTATTTCGCCTTTTAGGGCACTGCGTTACGCCCAAGGAGGAATATGGCACAAATGAATGACCCGATGGCCGATGGCGATGCCATAAGCAGTTATTTGCACCTGCATTTGACCGCTGGCGTGGGACCGACGATTTTTCGGCAGCTTCTGCAGACCTTCGGTTCCGCATCAGCAGCTCTGAAGGCGGACCGTTCAGCCCTGGCCTGTGTCGAAGGAATAGGCCGCATCCGGGCCGACGGGATAGTTTCCGCTCGCCAGCAGGTGGATGTCGACAAGGAGCTGAGCTTGATTGCCAAGGCCGGAGTCGAGCTACTCTGCTGGGACAGCCCTGCCTACCCGGTAGGTCTGAAGAACATCTACGATCCTCCCCCCATCCTCTACGTCGATGGACAACTCCAGCCGGAAGATGCCACCGCCATAGCCATCGTCGGCACCAGGCGTCCAAGCCGTTACGGCCTCGAGCAGGCCGAGAGATTCGCAGCCGCCTTGGCCAGGGCCGGTTTCACCATCGTTTCGGGCCTGGCCTGGGGAATCGACTCGGCCGCCCACCGGGGCGCCCTCAAAGCTGGCGGGCGAACCATCGCCGTGCAGGGCTGCGGCCTGGGCCGCGTCTTTCCAGCGGAAAACGCCGATCTTTATCGAGCCATCACCGCTCAGGGCGCCGTTATCTCTGAGTTCCCCATGCTCGCCGAGCCCCTGAAGGAGAATTTCCCCAGACGCAATCGCATCATCAGCGGTCTGTCCCTGGGTGTGCTGATTATTGAAGGTCCCCTCCACAGCGGGGCCATGATTACTGCCCGGACAGCGATGGAGCAGGGCCGAGAGGTCTTTGCCCTGCCGGGCCGGCTCGACAATCTGGCCGCCGGTGGTACCAACCAGCTAATAAGAGATGGAGCCTGCTTGGTCAGGTCCCTGGAAGACATCCTCGATGAATTAGGGGACCTTGGCCAAACCATGCGCACCGGAACCGACCACGCCGATCAGCCGCCGGCCGCCCCCGCCTTGCCCGGAAATCTTTCCCAGTCGGAAAAGGCTGTCCTCGCCGCAGCCACCGATGAGCCCATGACCATCGACGAGTTCTGCGCCGCCACCAACCTATCCGCTGGCCAGGTCTCCTCCGCCCTGACCATGTTGCAGCTAAAGGGTCTGGTTCGCCAATTAGCCGGTGCCAGATTCCTCGCCAGGAAACGTACATAAACTCGCA
>DAOVKO010000051.1 GCA_030631725.1 Actinomycetes bacterium
GTCAGCCACGATGACTTTTCCGGTGTAGGCGTCGGCGCCGGGTGCGTCGAAACCCATTTTTCTGGCTACGAAGGTTACGGTCGTCTCTGCCCGCACGGCCAAGCCCAGAGGTTGGCCAGTGTCGCAGTCCAGGCCCGAAGGAATGTCCACGGCCAAGACCGCAGTGGAGCTGGAATTGATCCGTTCGATGACGTCTTTGTAAAAGCCGCGGACCTGGCCGGATAAACCCGTGCCAAAGATGGCGTCGATTACCAGCTCGGCCCTTTGTAATTCGTCTGCCAGTTCGGCCAGGCCCCGCTGGTCCTGACTGAGCAGCTTCAGACAAAGGCTCATACGCTTGATAATCTCAAGGTTGGTTCGGGCATCACCGGCTATGCGCCGTTCCGCACCGGCTATGAGAACGACCGGCTGGCATTGTGCGTTGTGCAAATGTCTGGCCACAGCGAAGCCGTCGCCGGCGTTATTCCCAGTGCCGGTAACGATGGCTACGCGCGGGTTGACCGAATGCCCCAGTTTTTGCCGGGCGACCTGGGCCAAACCCCGAGAAGCGTTCTCCATGAGGACAATCCCCGGGATGCCATAGTCGTCAATTGCCCGGCGGTCAACTTCTCGAACCTGATCTCGGCTGAGGATTAGCTCTTGGGCCACAATAAGGAACTCTATTTATTTGATGCGCTCTTACGGTCGCGGTTAGTGTTTATCAGCAAGTTCCAGGAGCATCTGGGCAGCAGCGTCAGCGGAGTTGCCCTGTTTGAGCGGCTGAGTGATTTCCAGCAGACGACGGGAGGTTTGGGCCAATCCTTGGGAATCGGCCAATAACTCCAGGACTTTTTCGACAACCGGTTCGGCTGAACCGTACCAGGGCATAAACTCGGGGACGATGATTCTGCCGGCGAGGATATTCACCAGGCACATGGGCCTTTGCGGTACCAGCCACCAGCCGACGAGTTTCCAGAGCAGGGGATTCACGTGGTACATGACCACCATGGGTCGTCCGTGGGCAGCCACCTCCAAAGTGGCTGTGCCTGAGGCCACCACACACAGATCACTAGCTTCGATGGCCTCATGGATGATTCCGCAGGACAGGTGAAAATCGGGTTTGTCAGTGCCCAGCAGACGATCGATGATCTGCAAGATTGCCTCATTGGCTGCGGGGATTACAAAACGAGCCTGGGGCCATTGTTCGCGAACGCGCTTGGCGATGGTGATCATGGCGGACATCAAGGCCTGGACCTCGTGGCCCCGGGAACCAGGCAGCAGGGCCAAGGTGGGCCGACCCGTTTCGAACTTGGCTGGTTGAGACTTGTCCCAGCTTCTAAAGTCGTCAAGAAGAGGACAGCCAACGTAGGTGGCGTCAATTCCGTAGCTTTGAAAGAGCTCCTGCTCGAAAGGCAGGATACAGGCTACCTTGTCGATGAGTCGTCGCAGCTTCTTCCTTCGGTGCCTGGCCCAGGCCCAGACCTGGGGGGCAATATAATACAAACTGGGAATGCGGGCGTTCTTGGCTTTTCGGGCCATGGGAAAATGCAGGGCGGGAGAATCGACGAAGACAGCAGCGTCAAAGTTGAAGTGCCTCATGGCCTGGCCGGCTCGGTAAATAACCTTGAGAAAATATCCAACCTTGCCAAAGGCCTGATAGGTCATGGCCGACTTGTCCAATACCTCGGCGACCAGTTCGACGCCCTGCTCGGCGAGTTTTTCCCCGCCTACTCCCACAAAGTTCGTCTCGGGACGCAAACGACGGACAGCCCGGACGAGCTTGGCTGCGTGCAACTCCGCGGACATGTCCGCAGCAGAAATGAATATCAGAGGATGGTCTTTCAAAAAATGGGCCTTATGAGGGTTCTAGTGTTTTCGGGGGCCCGTACATTGGGCCAAGATCTCACCGGGTTTGCCGCGCTGCCTGAGGCGAAGTGCAGTGGCCAGATCCAGCTGCATCAATTGGTCTTGCAGGCGTTGCCTGGCCTGTTCGAGCCCCTTTTGCCTGGATCGGCGGGCGACGGTTATAGCCGGGGCTATCTCAAAGGCTACCTTGGCAAAGGGGGATGGAACAATGAACCTGTCCCAACTGTGCAACTCCCTGCGAATGCTGACCTGATAAGAAACAGGGACGATGGGCAAGGAGGTCATCTGGGCAAGTTTGATTATACCGGGCTGAACTTGCTGGCATGGGCCGCGCGGGCCGTCAGGGGCAATGGCAATATCGTAGCCCTGGCGAACAATTCTGGTGGCCTGGACAAGAGTCTCCAAGCCACCGGTGCTGGTGGAACCCCGGATGGAACGAAAGCCAAACCTGTGCAGGAAGTCGGCAAGAAACTGACCGTCGCGTGACCTTGAGACCATGGCTACCAGGTGGGTGAGGTTCATTTCATAGCGATAGATGAATGGCAGCAGGAGGGTCCGATTGTGCCAGAAGGCGCAGATTATTTGGCCATGCTTTTCGTAGGCCTGGGCCAGGTTCTCGCTGCCGAAAACCTCCAGTTGCATGGTGGCCCAGGCGGCCCGGCCCATCAAGAATAGCATTTGTGGGCCGATGGCACGCAGTATCTTCACTGTCTTTAATACATTCATACGCGTCCGAGCCGTCCTGCGGCAAGGCTGATATCAGTGCTGAGAAAATTATCGCACAAGAGTAGGGCTGAGTCAACAAACTTGCCTGGTCCAGGCTGAGCTTTTTGCCAAAGAGCTTTGGATGGGCGGTTTGTCCTTGTGCACGGAGAATTATCAGCTATGATAGTCGGCCAAACAAGCCGTCGGCGCACTTGCGGCAATTTCAGGGACAGTCCACCAAGCAAGGCCCTAATAGCAGAAAGGACGATAGTATCATGTTGATCGTAGGGGAAAAAATCAATGCCACGCGCAAGCGAATCGGACAGGCCTGCCAGGAGGGTAATGCGGAGCTGATTGTTCAAACCGTTAAGGAACAGGTGCAAGGAGGAGCGGATTATATCGACGTGAATGCCGGGCTGGTGGGAAAAGAGGTCCAGACCATGGAGTGGGTGCTGGGGTTGGTGCAGCAGAGCACGGAGCTGCCGATTATGCTGGACAGCTCTGACCCGGAGGCCATGAAAAAAGGGCTCGAACTCGTCAAAAAGAAGCCGATCGTCAACAGCATTTCGATGGAGAAGGATCGGCTGGAGAGTTTTACGCCGCTGCTGGCCGAGCACGAGTGCGGGGTAGTGGGGCTGTGCGTCTCGGATGCGGGGATGCCCAGCGGGGTGGACGATCGTTTAGCCACAGCCGATGCCCTTATCGAACACCTGACGGGAACCTGTGGCAAAAAGCTCGAGGAAATCTACCTGGACCTGGGAGTCTTCCCGGTCAGCGCTCAGCCCCAGGCTCCGATGGACATGGCTGCGGCCGTGGAAAAGGTGATGGCCAAATATCCCGGCCTACATACCATAGCCGGATTGAGCAACGTCTCCTTCGGCCTGCCGGAACGCAGGCTGTTGAATCTGACCTTTTTGGCTTTGCTCATTTCGCGGGGGCTGGATGCGGCTATTTGCGATCCTAATACTGTGGGGCTCAAGGCTACCATTGCCGCGGCTGAGCTGCTGAGTAATCGCGATGAGTTTGCTATGAACTATATAACGGCCCACAGGGAAGGAAAGCTGAGCAGTTAGGGCTGAGATGTTCGCAGTGCTGGCTTCACTTTTCGCTGCTGGTCTTTGCCGGAGTAGATTTTGCGTCCTTCCCGTCCTTCACTATAACAAATTTCTTTTTTTTCGAATCGAAGACCAGCGAGTGTTTGTGCTTCTCAAAAGAATCGGCGATCTCCGCCTTGCTGCCGCTAAAGTCGCTGTGCCGCAGAATCGCATGTCGAATACTCTTGTAAGTCCACGAGTCTTCCTGGGGCTCTAACTGCTGCTTCACGAGGAACTCCAGCGCGTCAAGATGTCCGTAACCGACAGCGATAATGGCAACAGAATTTTTTCTCCCATAATCCATCAGATCACTCGGCTCAGTCGGATAATCCTTGATGAAATCCCATATCTCGGCAACGGCCCCTGCAAGATCAAAGTTCGGCAGGTCCACCAGAGCCTTGTACGTATAATGAGGATTCAATCCTTCCAAGAAGTACGCTTTCAGATCATCATATGTCTTCGGATCTTTCAATCTTCCCACGGCTTTGATCCATTCAGTGGGAAGGCTGCGTGGCCTCGTCGCTAAGACTCGCACCAATGTGTCCTTGGCGTCCTTTTCCCAGCCCTCACGAAGGACGATCTCGACCAAGCCATGATGCCTGCGCAGCTCATCTATGATTAGTTGTTTATCGGCTTCGGTGGCCAATTGCTCGATCGCTTTGATTAGATGGTAGCTTCTTCCGGATCCGAGGGCATCTATGAGAAGTTTGAGCCGCTTGCGACCGAGTTTGACCAACATTCTGACCTGCGGATCCCTTCCAGACCATATCCTCTGCCCCTTACTGGCCATGATGATCGAATCGATGTAGTCTCGGACTTGGTCTTCTGTTGGGTTCTCCGGAAGCTTGATCTTCTGGAGCGCCTTGAGATCCGGCCCTTTCGATCGAGTCGGGTCTTCGGAAGGCCGTGACGCTTTCATCTGATTCTTGAGCTCGGCGAGTTCCGCCTTGATCTCAGCAAGCATCGCTCGGAGCTCACGGAGTTCTTTGAGAATCGCCGCGTTCGTGTCAGTTGTGCCTTCATCAGCCATCACGGCCGGGCCTGCCGAGAAGATTAGCAGAATAAGAAATGACTTGATCGTTTTCATTCCTCGCCCTCCTTTTTTCTGTGGGCACGAGAATGTGAGCCGGTCATTTAGGTTTTTTGGCCGATTTTTGGGAGCCGGTTTCTTGGCCGTGGATGGCCAGGACCTTTGCTTTGATTTCCTCAGCAAGGTCGGGGTTGTCTTCGAGGAACTTTCGGGCGACGTTTAGGCCCTGTCCCAGGCGGATTTTTCCGTAGCTCAGCCAAGAACCGGACTTGGTTGCCAAGCCGTGCTCCAGGGCCAAGCCCAGCAGATCGCCGTGATAACTGATGCCACCCTCGAAGAGAATGTCGAACTCAGCGCGTTTGAAAGGCGGGGAGACTTTGCTTTTGACCACGCGGGCGCGAACGTGGATACCGATGGCTTTGTCGCCCTGCTTGATGGTGGTCACGCGGCGAATATCGAGGCGGACCCCGGAATAAAACTTTAGGGCCCTTCCGCCGGGTGTGGTTTCGGGGCTGCCGAACATTACGCCGATCTTCTCGCGGATCTGGTTGATGAAGATTACGCAGGTCTTGCTCTTGTCGATGACGCTGGTGAGTTTGCGCATGGCCTGGCTCATAAGGCGGGCCTGGAGGCCGACGTGGACATCGCCTATGTCGCCGTCGAGTTCGCTTTTGGGGATCAGGGCGGCCACCGAGTCGATGACAATGACGTCAACGGCATTGGAACGGATGAGCATTTCAGTAATGTTCAAAGCCTGCTCGCCGTAGTCGGGCTGACTGAAGAGCAGATGGTCGGTATCGACTCCGAGGTTCTTGGCCCAGGTGGTGTCGAAGGCGTGCTCGGCATCGATGAAGGCCGCCACTCCGCCGGTTTTCTGGGCGTTGGCGATGACGTGCAGGGCGAGGGTGGTTTTGCCGGAGGATTCCGGGCCGTAGAGTTCGACGATTCGGCCGCGGGGCATCCCCGAGCCGCCCAGGGCCAAATCAAGTGACAAGGCCCCCGTGCTGATGCCGTCCTTTATCAGGGTGGGTCTATCAGCCAACTGCATGATAGAGCCTTTGCCGAAGGATTTTTCGATCTGGGCAATGGCCCGGTCGAGGGCATCGCCACGTTTGCTACTCTGCGAAGCATCGCCTCGCTGCGTAGCACGAGTTTCCTGGTTTGTGTGGGCTTGAGCCATGGATGATCTCCGTGTCTAGTAACAAATAACTCGTTCTGACAGGCACCGCCCAGGAGGCAACCTGGGGGCGTTACGTTTTTTGGGTACCGAACTTTGCCCGGCCGATGACCGTGTGGACCGGGCCTTGGGGGCTCAACTGGGACGAGTATATAGTAATCTCCGAGGCCTGGGTAATGCCAGCCTCGAAGTGGTCATTTTTTACCACTTCGGCACGGAGCTCGATGGCGTTTCGGGCCGAGCGGACTCTGCCCAGCGTAACGTGGGGCTTGAAGGCCCGGTGTTCGCGGCGAAGGCCCAGGGGAGCGAGGGTCTTTTCGATTCGCTGGTGTAGTCGGCGTACGCAGCCGCTAGGGTCGTCGATGCCGATCCAGACGACCCTGGGCAGGCCGTGATTCGCAAAACAACCGGCTGAGCGGACCTCGAACTCGAAGGGCTCAAACTCAGCGGAAACGTTTTGGCAGAGTCGACAAATATCAACAGCCATCTGGTCGCTGATTTCGCCGAGAAATTTCATGGTCAGATGGATGTGCTCGGGCTTGACCCAGCGGACGTCGGCGCCGATTTTATCCAAGCGGTTCTGCAGACGGCTTAGCTGATTCTTTATAGGTAGCTCAAGGTCCAATGCTAGAAAAACACGCAATGACATTTTTTCACACTCCGGCAAAGACCCGGGTCAAAACACGTCAGAAACTGCTCAAGGTGCGGAACTTTTCGAGGCGGGTGGTGATATCCTCGAAGGTGATTCCCTGCAAGCCGGCCAAAGAGAAGTCCTCGATGGCGAAGCTGGCCAAAACGGTGGCAAAGCCGAGCGATTTGCTCAGGGCAGAGAAGTCCACAGCTTCACCGGCTGCCAGATAGCCCATCATTCCCCCGGCAAAGCAATCGCCGGCTCCGGTGGGGTCTTTGACACTGCTGGTCGGATAAGCAGGCAGGGCGCAGATCTTCGAATCGGCAAAGAGCAGGCAGCCATGCTCTCCCTTTTTGATGACGACAAATCGCGGGCCCAATTTCAAGATGGCCTGGCCGGCAGCGACCATGTTATCGAGGCCGGTGAGTATCTTGGCCTCGAAGTCGTTTAGGACCAGGCCGGTGATTTTCTTGAGAAGGGCCAGAAAATCGTCGCGGGTTTCGCTGATCCAGTGGTCGCGCGTGTCGGCTACGACCATGCGGGGGGCATCGAGTTGGCTGAGCAGATCGAGCTGCAAGGTGGGAGAGGTGTTGGCCAGGAAGACGAAATCGGAGTCCCGAAAGTTCGGGGGGATAGCGGGGGGAGTTTCGGCCAATACGTTGAGCTGCAGGTCAGTGGTGACGGCTTCGTTCATGCTTCCTTTATAACTACCGGCCCAGCGGAAGGTCTTGCTATTTGGGCGGAGCTCGAGTCCGCTGGTGTCAATATCACGGCTCTTGAGCAGCTCGAGAAATTCCGCGGGAAAATCCGGACCGACGGCTCCGACCAGGCGGACGGGCCCGAAAAAGCTGGCAGCGTATGAAAAATAACTGGCCGAGCCTCCCAGCAGACCCTCGGATTTGCCGAAGGGCGTCTGGACGGAGTCTATGGCGATTGAACCGGTAACAAGCAGAGACATGCTTTCACCTCACTCAAGCTGATAGACTTTCATCTTGCGGCAGACACAAATTCTGTCATTCCCGCGCAAGCGGGAATCTATCTTTTTCCTTCAATCCCTGGATTACCGCCAAAGCGGTGATAAGCCTGCTTTCGCAGGAATGACAAGCTTGTCCTCAGGAAGCAAAACGTTCTAAAAATATCTGCCTACTTCTTCTTCTGTTGTTGTCGCTTCTGGATCTTCGCCCAGGTATCTTTCAGTGTGACGGTGCGGTTGAAGACCAGCTTGGCGTCACTGCTGTCGGGGTCCACGCAGAAATAGCCCAATCGCTCGAACTGGCAGCGGTAGCCCGGCCCGGCACCGGCCAGCGAGGGCTCGACGCGACAGCCCGAGAGGACCTCCAGCGAGTGGGGGTCCAAATTCGCAGTGAAGTCGGCTCCTTCTTCGACGTCGTTGGGGTTCTCGCAGGCAAAAAGGTGTTCGTAGAGCCGGACCTCGGCGGGCAGGCAATTCTCCGCACAGACCCAGTGCAGGGTAGCCTTGACCTTCCGGCCGTCGGGAGCGTCGCCGCCTCGGGTAGCAGGGTCGTAAGTGCAGTGCAGTTCGACAACCCGGCCGTCGTCGTCTTTGATGACGTCCGTGCAGGTTACGAAGTAGGCGTAGCGCAGGCGGACCTCGCGACCGGGGGCCAAGCGATAGAACTTCTTCGGCGGATCTTCCATGAAGTCGTCGCCTTCGATGTAGATCTCACGCGAGAAGGGCACGGTTCGCGTGCCCGCGGCGGGCTCTTCGGGGTTGTTGACGGCCTCGAGCTGCTCGACCTGCTCCTCCGGGTAGTTGGTGATGACAACCTTCAGCGGCCGGAGCACAGCCATAACACGAGGCGAGTGCTTGTTGAGGTGCCGGCGGAGGAAGTGCTCCAACAAAGCGACGTCGAATGTAGCGGGATACTTGCTGAGGCCGGTATGCTTCGCGAAGTCGCGGATGACCTCGGGGGCATAGCCGCGCCGCCGCAGGCCGCGAAGCGTAGGTAAACGGGGATCATCCCAGCCCTTCACGTAGCCGCCTTCGACCAGCTTCCGCAGCTTTCGTTTGCTGATCACGGTGTAGGTCAAGTTGTAACGGGCAAACTCGATCTGCTGCGGATGGTGCACGTCCAGTTGATCGAGGAACCAGTCGTAGAGCGGTCGGTGGTTTTCGAACTCTATGGAACAAAGCGAGTGGGTAATGCCCTCGATGGAGTCCTCCAACCCGTGGGCCCAGTCATACATGGGGTAGATGCACCAGTCGTCGCCGCGATGGGGGTGGCTAGCGTGGAGAATGCGATACATCAGCGGGTCGCGCATGTTCAAATTGGGCGAAGCCATGTCGATCTTCGCCCGCAGGACGCGGCTGCCGTCGGGGAACTCTCCGGTCTTCATCCGTTCGAACAGATCTAGGTTTTCCTCGGGTGTGCGATCGCGGTAAGGGCTGTTCCGTCCCGCCGTGGTCAGTGTACCGCGATTCTCACGGATTTCCTCAGCCGTCTGGTCGTCCACATAGGCTTTGCCAGCCTGGACAAGCTCCACGGCGTAGTCGTACATCTGCTCGAAGTAATCGGAGGCGAAGTAGAGATGTTCGCCCCAGTTGCAGCCCAGCCAGCGGAAGTCCTCCTGAATCGCTTCGATGAACTCCTGCTCCTCCGAGATCGGATTCGTATCGTCGAAACGTAGATGGAACTCACCCCCGAACTCCTGGGCAATGCTATAGCTGGTCCAGATCGCCTTGGCGTGCCCGATGTGGAAATAACCGTTGGGCTCGGGCGGAAAACGCGTCACCACCCGGCCGCCCCACTTGTTGGTCTTCATATCCTCGGCGACGATGGCCCGAATGAAATCGCTCGGACGATTTGTTTCTTCCGTACTCATGGTCTCTAGAATTCCTTTGCGTCCGCCGCAGTTCAGCGGGGCAGTTGCAAACAGCGGTCGATACGGGCCAGCGTCTTGTCGCGTCCGAGGATCATCAGGGTGTCGATGATTTGCGGGCTGAGCGTTCGGCCGGTTACAGCTACGCGGATCGGCTGGGCCACCTTGCCTATGGGCAGTTCTTTCGTTTCGCAGTATTTGCTGATGCAGGCTTCGAGTGCCTCGCCCTGCCAGTCGCAGCGGGCCAACATCTGGCGAAGGTCCGCCAACACGGCCAAGCCGGCGCCGTCGTTCTTGGCCAGAACCTTCTTGACAGCCTTGGCCTCATAGTCAAAGGCGTCGTCAGGCTCGAAGAGTACGCCGCACTTGGCGATGATATCCGCGAAGGTCCTTAAGCCCTTGGTGATTTCCAGGATTTGACGCAAGAGGCCCTCGTCGTCCGACCGGATCGGCGTGTCGTTGAGCCGGAGGTAGTCTTTGAAGCTCACCAGCAGACGCTCGGGCTCCGCAGCGGCGCAGGCCGCCGTGTTGAAAGCCAACAGCTTGTCGCGATCGAACTTGGCGTTGGACTTCCCGATATGCGAAACGTCGAATAATTCGCACAGTTCAGCCAGAGTGAACTTTTCGCGATTGTTGCCCGGCGACCAGCCCAAAAGGGCGATGAAGTTGACCAGGGCCTCGGGCAAAAAGCCGGCCTTGCGGAAGCTGTGCACACCGACGTCTGCTTCCCGCTTGGACAGCTTCTTACCCTGCATATCCATGATCAGCGGCAGATGGGCATAACGCGGTTGCTCATAACCCAAGGCCTGACGCAGAACGATGTGCCGCCAGGTCTGACCCAAAAATTCCTGCCCGCGAAGAATGAAATTAACACCCATCAAGGCGTCGTCCACGACGTTGGCCAAGTGATATGTCGGATAGCCGTCAGCCTTTTGGATAACGAAATCGTCCTGCTCGGCTGCAGCAACCCTGACTTGCCCGAAGACCTCATCGTTTATGATTACGTCGTGGCCCGGACACTTGAAGCGGACCACTACAGGTTTACCAGTGGCCA
>DAOVKO010000057.1 GCA_030631725.1 Actinomycetes bacterium
TTCTGAAAAATCAGGAGAAATCGCAATGGCCATTAACACCAAGCTTCCAAGTTACAACAACAGCGAAGGGCAGATATTTTCGCTGCGGGTGGTAAACGCTCCCCCGACCAAGGGCCACGAGGACCGCTGGGAATACTTGGTCGTTGCGAAGAACGAGACCTGGGGCCGAGAAGAGTTCCGGGTGCTGATGAGCAAATCAGCGTACGCTTCCGAGCAGGAGGCCGAACAAGCTGTCCTCGGTGAACCTGTAGAAGAGGTCAAGAAACGCCTGGATGCTCTTGGGGAAAAGACCATCGACCTTTTCGAGGCGGATTTATCCGGCGGGTGGACCGTGGTGTAAAACACTTAGCCCAAATTGGTCCCAAGATCGATAACGCTGGGAAAGGCAATTTGGCAGCGGCTTGGCTCTGGAGCTAAGGAATGGCAAAGGCAATAGTTTTCGGAGAGATTCTATTTGATGTGTTCGCTGATTGTGAATGTCTAGGCGGAGCACCGCTGAACTGCGGGTGGTATCTGCGGCAATTCGGCATAGAAGTGCAGATGGTCAGCGCCATCGGAAGAGATCGGCGCGGCCAAGAAGCCGAACAACTGATACGAGAAGCGGGAATCGGCCTGGATTTGATCGCCAAGCGCGATGAGCCAACTGGATATGTAACGGTAAAACTGTCAAATGGAGAACCGGATTTTACCATCCACGAGGGTGTGGCCTGGGATCATATCGAGCCAACAGACGGCGGGGCGCCCAAGGCAGAGCTGCTCTATTTCGGCAGTCTGGCCCAACGGACAAAAGTGAATCGGGCGACTCTTAAATGGTTACTCGGCAATGGGGCCGGGTATCGACTTTTTGACGTCAATCTTCGCCAAGATTACTACAGCCCAGACATCCTGAGGGATGGATTGGCCGCAGCCAGCCTTCTCAAATGCAATCACGAAGAATGGGAGGTTCTCAAAGAGGTCGCCTCAGTAGATAAACCCTGGGAATTAGCTGAACGATTCGGGATATCGGCGGTAGTTATCACACGGGGAGCGGCTGGAGTAGACTTATATCTTCCGGATGAGACTATACATGCCCAGAGCAAGGCCAGCGACGTGGTAGATACGGTGGGAGCAGGTGATGCAGTAGCGGCTGTGCTGGGGGCGGCATTAATCAAGGGTAGGGATCTGCCCGAAGCGATAGTGCTAGCTATGGAAGCGGGGGCCTTTGTCGTTGGTCAAAGAGGAGCACAGACCGAGCTGCCGGAAGAGCTGAAAGCTCGATGCTAAGCAATCGAACAAACCTGAGCCGACAAATCATAGGTTGGATGAAAATCCGCCATCGACCTTTTCGCGGTGGACTTATCCGGAGGCTGGGCGGTGCTGTAAGCCGGTGAATTGCTCGAGAGACTGATCAAAGCCTGGCCAGGAATCCCCCGTCGACGTAAATGGTTTGCCCGGTAATAAAGGCTCCAGCTTCGCAGGCTAATAATACCGCCGGTCCGACAAGGTCCTCGGGCTGGCCCCAGCGCCCGGCAGGCGTGCGAGATATTATCCAATCGTGAAACTCTTTGTCGTCGATGAGCACCTGGGTCATCTCGGTGCGGATGTATCCCGGAGCAATGGCGTTGACCCGAATGTTGTATTGAGCCCATTCAACGGCTAAGGACTTGGTCAGTTGGGCCAGCCCGCCCTTGGCGGCTGTATAGGCAGCAATTCGAGGACGAGTCGCTTGGCAGCACAACGAGGCGATGTTGATAATACTTCCCCCGCGGGCGCGTTCGATCATGGCCCGGCCGATCCCCTGAGACAATAGAAAAGGTACTGTAAGGTCCAGGTCCAAGACCGCCTGCCAATCATCCACAGACAAATCGACAGCTGGGGCCCGGCGATTGATCCCCGCACAATTGACCAGGACATCTATCCCGCCTCGCCAAGCCAGGGACTTTTCGATCAGCTTCCGGCGGTCGGCAGGCCGGGCCAAATCGGCACAAACGGCCAGGGCCCCAGCGCCGGACAATTCGACAGCTTCAACCACTCGCTCAAGATTCTCTCGCCGGCGAGCCGCCACTACCACCGCAGCCCCGGCGGCTGCCAGTCCCTGAGCCAGGGCTCGGCCGATACCAGAACTGGCCCCGGTTACCAAAGCTGTCTTACCCGATAAATCAAAGAGTGCAGCTATGACCATTCTCCAGGAAACGCCGAACGAGGCTGCCCACACCGGCGACGTGAGATCGGTCCAACCGCATCTGGGCTATTCGAGTGTGAACGTCGCCTTGTTGCACTGGACCGGAAAGCCAATATCGAACTGCACTTCAGCGGTGAAAGTCCCTTTCAGCCCTTCTGGCACTCGCCACGAACGCCTGCAGGTGAAGCCTCACCCGTACTCCATGGTGAACTCGTCAATAACCTTGCCCTTAGCGTCGGTCACCGTCACCTTGGGTTCGTCGAGTCGGGTGTACATATCAGCCCCATCGCCGGTGACGATCAATACCGAAAGTCCCGGCTGAATCGTGGGTGTCGCAAGAGAAAACTCCACGGTCCCGCCTTTGAGCGTGGTTGTCATAGAAGTGCTCAAGGGCGAGCCGATCGGCAAAGTGGTTTTCTTTCCTGCTGCAACGCTTATGGAGTGCGCGCTGCCTTTGCCAAGGATGAACTCTGTGTCGGCTGCCATCAAGCACGAGCGTTGGCCTTTGTCGTTTGGGGCGGACCACCTCCGGCAATACATAATGTCATACTTGCCAGCAGATATCGGCAGCGGATCACGACCGCCGGCCAGCAGGCTCAACTCCCCCTTATGATGCAGTACCAATTCCCATTTGTCCGTGTCGATCTGTATCTCGCCGGCTGCTACGTTCACTTTCTCCGCCTTGGCTCTGCCACCATCCGCCGAGACGCTCAGCTTGTACCACTCTCCATCCACGTTCATGGGCTGGCCATAGAAGGCCTTGGTGAATGAGCGAGTAAACGTACCGTCGTCTGTGTCAACAAGGACGATATCTCCTGTTCCCGCCCTCATTGGCCCGGGATTCTTGGAGTCGTAGGCGCCTTTGCAGTCGAAACGGAAGTCGCCAGCGTTGTCGATCAGACGAATGGTATACTCTGTCTGCCCAAATTGGCACTTTCCTTGCACAGCCGGAGCAAAGGAGATAATGACCATATATTGCCCGCCACTGCCATAACAGAATATACCTTCGCGAAGCAGCAAGGGAAACGTTCTGCCTTGCCGTACCGCTGACATGTTAGTTAGTCTGAACTGAGCTTGGTAGCTAATGCTCTTCTGTACTTTCTCCGGGCGCAAAGTGATAGCCTTATCTTTGTCGAACTTACCATTACCATTAAAGTCAATCAGCAACATATCTGGATTAGCTGCCTCTTCCGTGCTGTAGTCTAGGGCAAAGTGGATGCCGGACTTTTGCTTGCTGCCCGGCAGCTCCAATTCTCCTGTAATGGCTCTTGAGCCCAGACCCGCAACCTCAGTCTCGCTCGTGCCCGAAACACGCCCCCGGAGCATAAGCCCCGGAAATAGCGCCAAGTCCGGATTGCACGCCACTGGCCTCAGTTCTCCCCCATCAGCCCAGCCAACACCAACTGCCAACACAACAGCCGCAAAACAGATCAGCTTTGTTTTTCGCATATCAGTCTCCCGCTCGAAAGTATCCCATCAAAACGGCTTACGTCTGTCTATTGGACACATCGGCCCGCATGAGCTTAGCTGGGATTTCCCATACTACTTTCTGGCCACAACCGTCACAGGCTTCTCCCCGCATCATACCCCAGCTCGCGGGCAGATGGCAGCTTTCATCATACCCGAATCCGCGGGGAGAAGGCCAGGTTCTCTCGTCATATTCCATTTCGCAGCTATGACCATTCTCCAAGTAACGCCGACAAGACTAAATCAGGCGTTCGGCGGGTATATTATCAGGGCAACAACGCAGGGGCAAGTCAAGTGCTGTGCGGATTAGGCCCGCCCCTCGAAATATAATTTTTTCTACACATTCAGTCTAAGATGTCCGATAATCATCATAACAGAAAACAGAGACGGCGCAGGCTCCGGGGTCGAGGCTCGGCCCAGCAGTAGTCCAGCGAATCAAATGAATCAGGCGTAATTATGGTAATTGAGGGAGGACTTTGGTGACACACAAGCCCTTGGTGATGTTGGTAATGAGCATAATGGCTCCGGTCCTGGTGGGCTGCGGACCCCGGCGGACAACGACGGTGGACCCCCCGCTGGATCCGGTCTTCAGAGAAACTGGCGAACCACTAGGGTATAGAAGGCAACGGCCTGCCGGGCGGAGAAGCCGTTCCCAAACGACTCGGCCTTCACGAAGGCCGTGGACAGTAGCAAACCTGTCAAACCGCTGGAAATACATAATCGTTCACCACAGTGCCACACAAGCCGGCGGAGCCCGGAGATTCGATCGAGCACACAGAGACAACGGGTGGGACGAACTGGGCTATCACTTCGTCATCGGCAACGGCAGCGATACGCCTGACGGAAAGATCGAGGTCGGCTCCAGGTGGCGTCAGCAAAAACACGGGGCCCATTGCCGCGTTTCTCCTGGCGACTCCAACGAATACAACAAGCACGGTATAGGCATATGCCTGGTGGGCAACTTCGAGTACACTCGGCCGTCTGCCGCCCAGATGAAGTCCCTGACTTATCTAACGAAGGGACTGCTGGCCTGTACTCATTTGCCGGCATCGGCGGTACATTACCATCGAGATTTCGACAGTACCAAATGCCCGGGACGGTATTTCCCATACGCAAGATACAAACGGGACCTGCGAGATTAGGCTTGAGGCCTGAAGCGGTTCAGGGCTACGGTTTCGGTCCCGACACTTCAGAAGGTTTTTTCGACTTGCTATATGCGGTTTCGTGGGCGCGTCAGGTTTTGTTATAGTGGCTTAGCCTTGCACATTTCTTAATTGGCTTGACCTTAGCAAGGTAACTCTATACAGTGTCGGCATCTGCGCCCCGCAATGCGGAGGATTACGGTGAAAAATAAGCCCAAAAAGATCGGCGTGGGACTGGTCGGCTTCGGCACGGTAGGGCAGGGAGTAGCGGCTCTGCTGAGCGACGCGGAGAGTCCGGCAACGGCAAAAACAGGTGTCCATCTGCGCCTGCTGCGTATCTGCGACGTGGACCTGGAGCGGCCGAGAGAAGTGGCTGTGGACTCGGCTCTGCTGACCAGCCGACTGGAGGATATTCTCGAAGACGAGGACATCTCCATAGGCATTGAACTGATCGGCGGGGTGGATGGGGCTCTGGCGGTCGTGGAAAAGCTGCTCCGGGCGGGTAAAGATGTAGTTACGGCCAATAAAGCCCTGCTGGCCAGCCACGGAGCGGAACTGCTGAAATTGGCCGAGTCCGTGGGAAAGCAGATACGATTCGAGGCCAGTTGTGCCGGGGGAATCCCGCTTATCGGGGCCCTGGAAGAGGGCCTGGTGGCCAACAGAATAGACGGGCTCAAGGGAATCGTTAACGGGACCTGCAACTATATCCTGACGAGCATGACCGAGAAGCAGGAGTCGTTCTCCCGTGCTTTGTCCGAGGCCCAGGAGGCCGGGTACGCAGAGGCTGACCCTACGCTGGACATTAACGGGATGGACTCGGCCCATAAGCTGGCCATCCTGGCTATGCTGGCGTTCGGAACCCAAGTCAGTCTGGACAATATATACGTCGAAGGAATCGACAGGATAGAGCAAACGGACCTGGCCTTTGCGGCGGAGCTGGGCTACGTGATGAAACTCTTAGCCATAGGCGAAGTTCATCCTGAGGGGATTTCTCTGCGGGTGCATCCGACCTTCCTGCCTCGGGGCAGTCTGTTGGCCCAGGTGGGCGGAGTCTATAATGCGGTGAGCGTTTACGGTCATGCCACCGGCGAGACGCTTTACTACGGGATGGGTGCGGGTCGAATGCCCACAGCCTCGGCGGTAATGGCTGATGTGATAGCCCTTGCCCGGGGACCGGATAGCTGCAGATGCCGGTCGCTGAGCGAATGGACGGGGCGAAAATTACCGATTGTATCCATAGAAGATATCGAATCGCGGTACTATATTCGGGTGACGGCGTTGGATGAGCCGGGCGTGATGGCCAAGGTTTCCGGGGTGCTGGGCAGCAAGCAGATCAGTCTTTCGGCCATACTGCAGCACGAAAGTGAGCCGGCTAAGCCCGTGCCTGTAATCATAATGACCCACTTGGCCCGGGAAGGTTCGGTGCGAGAGGCCCTGGCGGAGATCTCCGAACTGGATGTTGTTAGCGAACATCCTGTGTGCATTCGGGTGGCCGAAGAAAGCGTCTGAAGGAATAATTGCGAACTGCGAATTGCGAATTGAAAGAAAGAACAAAGGCACGAGCCATGCACAAAACAAATTCGAAATGCGAAACTCGAAATGCGAAATTAGTTCTATGCGATACGCGGTAATAATTCCCGACGGGGCGGCGGACGAGCCGATTGGCGAGCTGGGTAACCGTACGCCACTGGAGGCGGCCCGGCTGCCGAATATCGACTGGGTGTCCAGCCACGGTCGGACCGGGACGGTCAAGCATGTACCGACGGCAATGCCCCCTGGCTCGGACATAGCCATCATGAGCTTGATGGGCTACGATCCCAAGGCCAACTACACCGGCCGGGCAGCGATCGAAGCGGCCGGACGAAATATCGAACTGGCTGAAGAAGACTGGGCGTTGCGGGCGAACCTGGTTACGATTATCGACGGAAAGATGATCGACTATTCGGCTGGACACATTTCTTCGCAGGAAGGCCAGGCCCTGATAAACCTGCTCGCTGACGAGCTGGCCAGCAACAGCATAGAGTTCTATCCAGGGGTTTCGTATCGCCACCTGGTAGTTTTTCGGGAGGCGGCTTTCAAAAGGCTGCGGACCGTCCCACCGCACGACATTATGGATCAGTCAGTGCAAAAATACCTGCCGAAGGGAAAAGGCGGCGGTGCCCTGCGAGAGATGATGAGCAAGTCTGCTGAATTGTTCGAAGAGAACGAGATCAACGAGGTGCGGCGACAACTCAACGAGAACCCGGCGACACAGATATGGCTGTGGGGTCAGGGCAGACGCTGCGAACTGGAACCGTTCAGCAAGCGATTCGGGCTTCGGGGGGGACTGGTGGCAGGGACGGATTTGATCAAGGGGCTGGCCCGGCTGGTGGGATGGGAGAACATTGAAGTAGCAGGGGCTACGGGTTATCTGGACACGGATTACGAGGCCAAAGGCCAAGCGGCTGTTGCGGCCCTGAAGGACTATGAGCTGGTGGTGGTGCACATTGAGGCCCCGGATGAGGCCGGCCATAACGGCGATGCCAAGGCCAAGTTGGCGGCCCTGGAGGCCATTGACAAACATATCGTTGGGCCGGTACTTGAGGAGCTGCGCAGAGATAAGCACTGGCGGATGCTGATCTGCCCGGACCATCCCACGCCGGTGCGCCTGCGCACACACATTGGAAAAGCTGTGCCCTTTGCCCTAGCCGGTGAAAACATCACCGCCGTGCTGGCCGATACCTTCAGCGAAGTCAACGCTGAAGCAGCAGACCTGCATGTCGAGCGTGGCTGGGAACTGATGGAATACTTTCTGAAGACTTGAGCCCCGAGGCCTGAGGTACAAAGTAAAACTATGGGTTTGGTAGTTCAAAAATTCGGGGGCACGAGCGTTGCGGATGCCCAGAAAATACACCGGGCGGCGAATCGGGCAATCGACGCCAAGCTGGCAGGCAACTCGGTGGTAGTGGTGGTTTCGGCCCGGGGCAAAACGACCGATGAGCTCGAGCAGATGGCCTACGAGATTAGCGATAATCCCTCCAAACGGGAAATGGACCAACTGCTCAGTACCGGGGAGCAGCTATCGATTTCGCTGATGGCCATGGCAATCCAGGCAGCCGGGCACAAGGCGGTCAGCTTCACCGGAGGCCAAGTCGGTCTGATAACCGACAACGCCCATAGCAAGGCCAGAATTCAGAGAATCGACGCTGAGCGGATAACTTCGCAACTGGACCAGGGCAGGATCGTCATTGTAGCGGGGTTTCAAGGGGTGGACGAAAATGCAAACATCACCACCCTTGGCCGAGGCGGCTCAGACACCACAGCCGTAGCCCTGGCAGCTGTGCTTCGAGCTGACTATTGCGATATCTTTACCGATGTGCCGGGAGTTTTCACCGCCGACCCGCGGGTCGTGGGCGAGGCCCGGAAACTCGATCGCATCAGCTACGACGAAATGCTGGAGTTGGCCAGTCTGGGCGCCGGGGTAATGCACTCGCGAGCTGTGGAGTTTGGTAAGAAATACAATGTGCGGATTCGCGTGCGGTCCAGCGCCACAGATGAACCAGGCACGGAGATCTGCCAGGAGGCTGATACCATGGAAGAAATTGTCGTTTCGGGAGTGTCGCTGAAAAAGGACGTTGCTCAGATAACCATGGACCATGTTCCGGATACGCCGGGTATTGCAGCGGATATCTTCGCCTTGGTAGCCAAGGCTAACATCATCGTGGACGATATCATCCAAACTGAGCACGAGAGCGGCTGCGCGACGCTGAGCTTCACGGTGGATTCGGGGGAATTGAAGGCGGCTGAGAAAGTGGTGGAGGAGGTAAGGGCAAGTTGGCCGAGCTGTAAAATATCCTACGACAATGAATTGGCTAAGGTCTCAGCGGTGGGCGTAGGAATGCGCAGTCATACTGGTGTGGCCCACAGCATGTTCAGGGCCTTGGCCCAAGCCAAGATAAACATTAATGCCATCACTACCAGCGAGATCAAGATCTCCTGCTTGATCAGTCGCGATCAGGGTCCCCAGGCCCTGCGGGCCATACACAAGGCCTTCAATCTGGAATCTGCACCGACCCGGGAGGGTCTTTGATCTTGATAGCATAATAATCGGACTGCTCTGATGGCAAAGCTCAAGCCCTCGGTCAACAGGTTGAGCAGGACAGTAGCTCTTGCTGTGCTTCTGGGCCTGCTGCTAGTGCTGGCCCTGATCGGCCGCGACCGACAAAGCCTACAAAGCGGGGATTTTCGCAGATATAACAATAAGCAGTTTCAGGTGCACCAGGTGATTGACGGTGACACCATCGATCTGGATAGCCCAGACGGCGATAAGTTATATACGCGAGTGAGATTATGGGGAGTGGATACGCCGGAAACCAAGGCTCCGGGCAAACCGCTGGGCTACTTCGGCCGCGAAGCGACGGCCTTTACCGAAGAGATGGTTGCCGGTCGAACGGTTATCATAGAGATCGATGGCGAAAAGACGCGAGGCAAGTTCGGCAGACTGCTGGGATTCGTGTACACCGCCGAGGGTAAAATGCTCAACGAAGAGCTGCTGCGAAGCGGACACGCCTACGCGGACGGGCGTTGGCGGCACCGGTTCTACTTTCGCTTCGGGCAGATAGAAAAGCAGGCCCGGAAAAACAAGCGGGGCCTGTGGCTAAATGTGAAAGCCCAAGACATGCCGCCGCACGTGCGGAAGCGCCTGGGCATAAGTGAATGAGTCCGGGTGGGCGGGGGTCAATCGTCTTTCTGCGACGTTTTTTGGAAATGTTCGGGTGGCAGGGCACCTTCGAAAAGCAATTCCAGCACTGCCGAGCGGAACTCGTCGTCGGCGAAATCCTTGCCCAAACAGCGGTCGGCACCAATCTGTTGTGCTTCGGCCAGCTCGGCTGGTTCGCCGGGCGTGAGTATGACCAGGAGTTTGCAACGCATCCAGGCTGAGGTCCGACAAATTTGCTCACAGACCTGCGTATCCATCCCCGCCATAGGCAGGCGCAGGATGACCAGGTCCGGCCCAGTCTGGACGACCTTAGCGCCGGCGGTCAAGCAGTCGCAGGCAGTATCAATATGCCAGGGCCTGCCGATATCAGCCAGGATGCTGCTGAAGCGGCCTGTGGCGGCTGGGTCGTCGCTGACAATCAGCACCCGCGGCTGCTGGCTGATCAGCCCGGACGGGACAGCCATACCGGTGTCCTGAAGGAAGCGGACCAACTCAGCGGCGGTTACACGATAGTTTCCCCCCGGTACACGAGAGGCCTTGAGCTTGCCGGAACGGATCCAATTGCCCACGGTAACGCTTGTGACCTGGCAAA
>DAOVKO010000150.1 GCA_030631725.1 Actinomycetes bacterium
ACATTCCGCAACTCGTGCATTCTTCAGCGTCGAAGAGTGGGTTGGGCCCTAATCTCCCTTCCGCGTTGTCGCGGGCCAGCGTCGAATGTTTGAGGGCATCAATCCTCCCGCCCCCCAGCATGTTCAGGAAGCCCAGCCCCCCGCGAGATTCGCTGAACTCCACCAGCGGATACTTACCATCCGCCCCAAACTCAGCTTCTTTGGCTGTGCTCGCCGCCGCCTCGAAGGCAGCCACATTGGTCTGGGCCGCCCGTGGCCACTGCTTCTTCACCGCTTCTTCCACCACCTTAATCGGAAAACTCAGCACCTTACACAACATCGCCAGCATGGGCATATTCAGTCGGCTCCGCGTCTGTTCAGCAATCTTGCTCGCGTCGAGGCAAATTACCCGTCCCGAGTTCAATTCCAGAATGTCCCGCACCTCTTGGGGCAACTTGGTCGAGTTCACAATCACAATCGCATCGGGGTAGAGCCCTTTGTTCAACGCCAAAGGCCGGATCAAGCTCTCGTGAAAGGCCACCAGGATATGAGGCCTGGTCGTTGGTCCCACTGCCCGCACCACCGTACCGGCCTTGCAGAAACGAACCGATACGTCTGTCGGCGTACCCTTTTTCTCCGACCCATACTTGGCGTCGTAGCCTCCGTCCAGTCCCACTTCCAGAACCCCCAGCTTGAACAGCATCTTGGCCGCCATGTTCGCCCCGTCGCCGCCTATCGCCGAGAGCAGGATATTGCAGAATCCCAGATCATCCTCAAACGGTAGTTTATAATCTTCAGACATAACCCTCACCTTGCTGGTATGCTAACTTCTTGCCTCGGCTTTAATTACACAATCGCCCAGCCATAGGCTCCTTCCTTTACCGGCCGTTGGATAAGCGCAAATCCTAGCTTTGTGCCCGATTTGATGGGCGCAAAAAATTTTACCACCAATTATCCTATACCTCTTGGCCTCTCAGGGCAAGCAATTTCTCCCTCCGTTTATTCCTCCCCCCAGAATACCCCGTGTCCAAGCACCGCGTTCTTTACTAAGGCACTTGCTCTGTTGAAAAAATATCGGGACGGTTCATTGCGAGCACTTCGTAGCTGGGCATAAACTCCGCGAAGCCTCTTATCACTGCTTTAGCAGTAATCTCAAAGCTCAGAAGTCGAGATTGCCACGGCCCCTCTGGGGCCTCGTAATGACAGAAAGAGGCTTTCAACAGAGCATAAGGCACTCTAAATACTTAGGTTTTCTAAACCCTCTCATTCTCAATATCTGGGAATCTCACGGAAGGTCCATATATTTTATCAAGTTTAGTACTACAGCGCAGCTTGGCACGAGGTAACGTGATATAAGCCGTTATAATCAAAGCTCTTACACCAATGTAAGTGTAAGTCGTATTTGTTTTGAAGAAAGCGGCAAATGCGAGATTTTTACATAACTTCTTCATGAAGAACGAATTAGAATCGAGCGGCATGCGCCAAGCTGCGCTGTAGTATTAAGGAAGAAAGAGTGCTTGCAAAACAGCAGGGCAGGTGTATATTGCGAGACAGATTGAGGATTTGGCGTTTTACCGCCGGGTGCGTTGCCCGGTCAGGCAAGACGCCGCAGGCCCCAAAGGGCCTGAACGGTTACCAAAAACGAATAGGAGGCTCAGCATGAAGGTTCGAAAAACACTCTTGGCAGCAGTGTGGATTGCCCTTTTATCCAGCGCGGTCCTGCCCGCCTGGGCCCAACCGAGCAGGGTCTATAAGGTCTACGGCGTGTATGCCTACGGTCCCATGAACCGTAAGATCCCCGGCCTGAATCCCAATGCTGGTCCAATCGAAGTGATTCTTGCTCAAGGCGAGCTGGAATCGGTCTGCCTGGCGGTGGACAATCGCAAAGGCAGAGACACATTTGACTTCCGCGTGGTGCCAGATTTTCCCAAGTTCCCGAAGGACAAGCTCCGTGTCGGGAGGCTGGTGTACTTATCGTCGCGCGATGAACCCATGGACGGCAGCGATGAGGTGGCTGACGCCATTGTGCCCATCAGCACCACTGAGCCCGTGACGGTGGCTGCCCGCGAGATCCGCCACATCTGGCTGACGGTCGATGCCCGCGGCGTGCCGGCCGGACAATACTCCGGCAATGTCACCCTCCGCCCCATGACCGTGCGTCAGAACGGTCAGGTGCCCCCACACAAGCGCCAGCACGAAACCAAAAGAATACAAATCAATATCCGAGTATTGCCGTTCGCCTTGCCTGACAAGACACCCATTAACGTTTTCAGTTGGGACATGGGCAGTTCGACCCGCGACGACGAGTGGCTGGCCAATTTTGTTGAACATCGCCAGAACGTCTTTCATATACGTATGAACACCCAGTCGGCGAAGTCCCGTGTGGAAAAGCTCAATCCCGACGGCACGCTCGCCGAGAAGCCGGACTTCTCCGAGTTGACCGAACGACTTCTGCGGGGAAAGCCGTACGGCAGGTTCTTCTTCGAGCCCTTCCGCTTCCGCTCAAGGGACAACCGCCCCAGAGGATGGAAATGCACGGACGGCAGCACAATACCATACCTCAGCGACAGATGGGCCATCGGCTACAAACAGTGGCTCAGGGCGTTTAAGGCCTACCTGGAGTCGCTCGGCATCGAGACCGACCAGTGGTACATCCTCACACACGACGAGGCCTTCCATCAAGATGGGAAGAAAGGTTCGCTCGGCTGTGCCAAGCTCACCTACCAGGTCGATCCGACCATACAGTTTTTTATGGATTCCTGGACCGGCGGGCCGGAAGAGCTCAAGCCCTGGCGTAGGACGAACACCACTTGGTGTCCGGATTACGGCATCTACAACCTTGGCCCCTGGCACTGGATCAAAGCCGAGAAGAGGCCCACGTGGATGTATTTCTGCCATCAGTCCCAACGGGGGTTCTCGCCGCATACGTTCTACCGTGTGCGGGGCTGGCTGGCCTGGATTCGCAAGCTTGACGGGGTCGCCTTTTTCGCCCCGACGGTGTTCACCGGCAGCACGTGGAACGATCTGGACGGTCCCTTTGGTGACACTTGTGTCGTGCTGAATGGTGCCGATGGTGAACCGGTCAACACCCGCCGGTGGGAGGCCTACCGAGAGGGCATCGAAGACTACCTCTACCTCTATTTGCTGGATAACCTGCTCAAGACAAAGAAGCCGCATGCCGGGCTGGCGGCCAAAGCCCGCAAGCTCATGGCCGACGCCTGCCTGGAGTTTGAGCTGGCCACGGATCATAGATACCTTGGCGAGCGGAAAAGGCGCTGGATTGTAACAGGAGCCAACGCCAAAGCCACACAAGCCCAGCGGAAACAGATAGCCGAATTGATCGTAGAGTTGAATCGCTGAGTATCGATGAGACGTCTCTCGGATACAGGCTCGCGCCGGAAAGGAAAAATCATATGAAAACGAAAACCTGGATCGCTATTTCCGTGGTCGCTACATTGCTTTGCGTGATTGGGATTGAAGGAGGACACGCTAAGGCCCAGGGAGTTGCTGGGGATTGGGAGCTCTACGCTGTATATCCATACGGCCCCATGAACCGTCAGGATCCGGGGCTGTGCCGCCAGGACGATCCTTTTGTTACCCTTGCCCAAGGAGAGCTCGAATCGGTCTGTCTGGTGGTAGACAACCGTGCGAGCACGCAAACGCTTGACTTCCGCGTGAGCATAAGCCCGTTGTATTTTCCAAAGGATCGAATCCGCGTCGGGAGGCTCGTGTATCTGCCGGCGCGTGCGGGAGGGCCGCGCCAGGAAATACATCCCGCCAAGGCAGGGCCAGAGATTGCCGATGCAATAGTGCCCCTGGGAGTGGCTGAACCCCTGACCGTGGGCCCTAAGGAGGTCCGTCATATCTGGCTCACGCTGGATGCTCGAGGTGCTTCGTCCACCAGCGGCGTTATAGAGGTTACAGTCAGGCCTCTGACGCCCACTGCCAATGGGAGAAGGCGGCCGTCCAAGAAGCTGAATATAAATTTTCAGATTTGGCCCTTTGCCTTACCGGAAAAGACCCCTATCACCGTCTTCACCTGGGATTATGGCAGCGCCACCCAGAACGACGAATGGTTGCGGAACTTCCTTGAGCACAGAGTCAACGCCTTTAGTGTGGCCCTGCAGCCCAGATTTAGTCGAGTGAAGAACGTTGTAAGCCTTAAACTAAGACCAGATGGTTCATTGGAAAGCCAGCCGGACTTCTCCGGCCTTACCGACATGCTGCTGCGGGCCAAGCCGTACGGCAAGTTCTTCTTCGAGACCTGGTACTTCCGCAGCCGGGACTCAGACAAGGAGTCCGGCGGCTGGGAGTGCACCGACGGCAGCACAATACCGCACCTCAGCGACAGATGGGCCATCGGCTACAAGCAGTGGCTCAGGGCCCTCAAGGCCTACCTGGAGTCGCTCGGCATCGGGACCGACCAGTGGTACTTCCTCACACACGACGAGGCCTTCCACCAAGATGGGGAGAAGGGCTCGCTCGGCTGTGCCAAGCTCGCCTATGAGGTCGATCCGACCATACAGTTTTTCATGGATACCTGGCCGACCCGCGGGCCCGAACAGCTAGAGCCTTGGCGGAAGAAGGGCACGAACGTCACCTGGTGTCCGGATTTCGGTATCTACAACCTTGGTCCATGGCATTTGCTGAAATCCTTGAACAGGCCTATGTGGATGTACCTATGCCATGAACAGACGCGGGATCTCAGCCCCCACGCCTTCTACCGGGTCAGGGGTTGGTTGGCGTGGATCTACGGCCTTGACGGCATAGCCCTCTGGTCGCCCATCACGCGTTTCGGGAGTGGTTGGGACGATTTAGACGGCGGTCACGGCGATACGTGTATGATCCTGACAGACTCGGATGACATAATACCTGATATGCCTGAGGAAGCCCGCTCGTACTATTACCTTTGGGAGAATAATGACCGCCCACCACCCGCCGATTGGGATGGAAAACCAATTAACACCCGCCGATGGGAGGCGTACCGAGAGGGCATCGAAGACTACCTCTACCTGCACCTGCTGGATAGCCTGCTCAAGACAAAAAAGCCGGATGCCAGCCTGGCGGCCAAAGCCCGCAAGCTCATGGCCAAAGCCTGCGAGGAGTTTGAGCTGGCCACGGATCATAGATACCTTGGCGAGCGGAAAAGGCGCTGGATTGTAACAGAAGACAATGCCAAAACCACACAAGCCCAGCGGAAACAGATAGCCGAATTGATCATAAAATTGAATCGTTGAGTATCGATGAGACGTCTCTCGGATACAGGCTCGCGCCGGAAAGGAAAAATCATATGAAAACGAAAACCTGGATCGCTATTTCCGTGGTC
>DAOVKO010000245.1 GCA_030631725.1 Actinomycetes bacterium
AAGTCGGCCAGGTTTGCCCTGTTCAGTGGCGAACCGCTGGGCAATTGCATAGCCCCGGCAGCTTCGACCAAACCATCATAGTCGTCAACGTTATCCAGTAGCGCCCGGCTGGTTTCTCCCGGCTCAGGTCCCGGGGTCAGGTTTTGGGGGGACTCCGGGTCATAAAAAGGCTTGGCCAGGACCTCATCCATTAGGTCCTGCGCCAGATTGCTGGCCAGCATGTACCTGCTGGAAAGATAATTTTGATTCATTCCCGCCATTAAAAGCATGACTATGCCCGCCACGGCAAAACCCAGGATAGTCACTGCTATCAGGGCCTCGACCAGGGTAAATCCAGGTGGACTCTTGGCCACGCCTCCAGCGCGGCAACGACTATCAAACTGTAGCAATCTTGAATTCACGCCCATCACCTCTAAACAGCCCGGGCCACTTTTCGGAACTGTTGACAGCCCTATAACTAATCGACCCGACAGGAGCTTGGGGGCCACTCTGTCGAGTTCGCCCAAGCCCCCATCGGGGCGTTATCAGTGCAGCGATTTCCGTCAGGCTTTCCCGCGGCTAGTCGGCAGACAAAAGCCCCAGAGGCTGGACGGGCTAAAGACCGCTTGTTTCTGCAGAGCCGTCGTTCGCTTGAAAGACCCCGGTGGTTTGGTTATACGCCCAGCCGCCGCTGCCATCCTGCGTAGCCGCCAGAGCCGAGCTGTCATCCATCGGGTTTACGGGTAGGGCCAGCAGATAAGGCCCGTACAACCCAGCGGGATTCGCCGTGCCGTCTGCATCGGTTTTCCCGGTCATCTGATCTGACCACGAGGCCAATAATGGGTATGTGATGTTATGCTGCAGCCGGTACAACTCCAGTTGCGACCGAACCGTATGCAGGGTGGCCTTGACGACAGAAAGCTTCACATCTTGGGCGGATTCGCCAAACTGAGGAATAACCACTGCCGCCAGGATAGCCAGAATGATGGCCACGATCAGCATTTCCACCAGGGTAAAACCGCTGGCCTTTCGAAAGGTTTCGGACATGACATTCTCCTATGCTGGACGGACACGCTGGCGTCGCCAGGGGAACCCCGAGCAATCTTTCACTAAACCCATCATCGGAGGGCTACTCGATCAACTTTATCTAGACCCAAGAAAAACAGCGGCGTCCTTGACCTGCCGCCAACCAATATCGCTAAGTCCGGTAAAAGCGGCTTCTTGTCGCCCATAACCTAAATAGCCGTGCACAATGATGCGCCATGGGAGAATCACGATTGGGACCTTCAAAAAGACCAAAGGCCTGGATTACCGCCAAAGCGGTGATAAGCCCGCTCCCTGCCTTCGCAGGGACAAGCTTCGCGGGAATGACATGGCTACTGTTCACGCACGGCTATTTAGGATCATAATGAAGCGCCGATATTATTGGACGTTTTTTTCCACTAGCCGCCTCTTCTATCCGCTTCAACCAGTCCCGAATTGTAGTAAAGTACGCCCTCTAACTTGCCAAACAAAAGAAAAGTGTGTCATAAAGAGCGAGTGAACCTCCACCGAGCTTGCTCGGTGGAGGTTCACTTGAACATCTGCTCATGCATCAGGTTATCATCAATGTAGCAATAATAACTCTTTTAATCTGGAATTGGGCAGAGAAGTTTGCTGGGACTGTTTGAGCGGTGTATCTCGGCTCGCCTACGTGCGTGGGCAATCGAATACCACGTGATTTTCGGTGTCCGCAAGAGCAGATCTGGAAGTAACCTCAGTTGGCCACACTGGAGCCCCTTGCCAGCTAGATGCAGTATCCTGCTGAAACCGAAAAATTTGTGATTAATCCGGCGGCGCAGTCGCCTCAGCTCCTGAACGGAGCAGTGGTCCGAGTATATCTTCCCGCTGGGGGCAATGTGGTAACCGGGATTGGCCGCCACCAGTTCATCCAGGCCGGAGTGAGGGCTGGCTCGCAGTACTGAAATGGCGATGGTGTCTAGGCCCAGTTCCTTTGCGAAGGGCAGAATCTGCTCCATCTCCTCCACACTCTCTCCGATATTGCCCAGTATGAAGTAGCCATGGAGGATCATGGAGGTGCGTCGGAGTACCTTGCAATATTCGCGAATCTGCTTGGTGTTGAACCCTTTGCGCATAGATCGCAGCGTTTTGTCATGGGCTGATTCAATCCCCAGCATCAGCAAAAAGAACCCAGCCCGCTCCATCTTCCGCAAAATATCTGGACGACGGGCGATTTCCAGCCGAGCATTGATAATGTAGTTCTTGTGGATCCCGCGTGCCAGAATAAGGTCGCAGATTCGCTCGACGCGGTCCATATCGTAGGTGAACAGATCGTCGGTAAAGCCGACGATGGGAGCCTTTATTTCGGCTAGTTCATTGACTACAGATTCAGGTGAACGTGCCGACCACAGCCGCTTCTGACCCCAAGGATTTCTGTTGAAAGAGCAGAAGGTGCAATTGAATGGGCAGCCTCGTGAAGAGCAGACCAGGTCAACAAGCAGGCCGGTCCCAGCGTGTCCCAAGACGACTTCATAGGGGTACCGGCGAAGGCGGCGGTTAGGGTAGAAATCTTCCCTGACGGGGCTGACCTTACGGTTGGGGTTGTGGAAAATCTGCCCGTCTCTGCGAAAACTCAGTCCAGCGATTTTCTCCAGGGGCAGGCCCCGACAAAGCTCCTC
>DAOVKO010000024.1 GCA_030631725.1 Actinomycetes bacterium
CTTTCGATTTTCGGCGGCAAGATGCCGCACAGCATAGCCATCGTCCCCGGTGGGGTCACCGAGCAATTGGACGAAGAGAAGATAACCAATTTCCTCTGGCGTTTGAACGAAGTCAGGGATTTCATTGACCAGGCCTACATCCCCGACATTCTTGCCGTGGCCAAAGCCTACGACGATTATTTTGAGATTGGTAAAGGCTGCCAGAGGATGCTTGCTTACGGTGGCTTTGACTTGCCCACGGGTACGCTGTTCAAGAGCGGAGTAGTTGGCCCGGATTTGCAGCTCGAGCCTTTTGCTAAGGAGAGTATTACCGAAGATTTGAAGCATTCCTGGTATGCAGATTCTGCTTCGGGGAAAAACCCGGCCAAAGGCCAAACAGAGCCTGATCTTGATAAGAAACAAGCCTATTCTTTTATTAAGTCTCCCCGTTATAAGGCTCAGGTCTGTGAGCTTGGGCCCTTGGCCCGAATGCTGAACAATTACGTTCAAAGCCATGCCAAGACCAAGGAGCTCGTCGACTCAGCCCTTGCTCAAGCCGGCGCCGAGCTTGGTGCTCTCTTTTCCGTGCTCGGTCGCCACGCCGCCAGGGCCCTCGAAGCCAAGTTGCTGGCCGATAGTATGGTCGATTGGCTCGGGGGCCTAAAGCCAAGCCAGCCCACTATAGTCCCCTCTGAGCTTCCCGACAGTGCCGAGGCTGCAGGCCTATGTGAAGCTCCCCGAGGTGCCCTAGGACACTGGATGACCATCAAGGATAAGAAAATTGACCGCTATCAAGTAATTACCCCCACTGCCTGGAACGCTTCGCCCAAGGATGATAAAGACCAGCCTGGAGCAGTTGAACAGGCAATAATTGGCACCAAGGTCAAAGACAAAGATAATCCTTTTGAACTGGTCCGAATTGTTCGCTCTTTTGATCCCTGCTTAGCTTGTTCTGTCCATTTACTCGACGCCGGCAGGAACGAATTAGGGATTTTTAAGGTTGTTTGACATGTCATTCAAGACCGGTACCAGCTTGGCGGTTAGTACAGAGCCTAGCTCTGCCCCAACCGACCGCCTCTTAGTCCTCGGGCTGGGCAACGCCTTACTCAAAGACGAGGGCCTCGGCGGCTACATAGCTGCAAGGATTCAGGAACAGGACCTGCCCGGCAGTGTAGAGGTTATTGACGGCGGAACTGCGGCGTTAGATGTCCTGCTGTTACAAAAGGGGTCGTATAAACTAATCATCGTTGACGCCGTCAGGGCTGGCAAGGAGCCTGGCACTATTTACAGAGCTCATTGGAGGACTGGCCAAGCTGGCAAGTTAAAGACACTTTGCCCTCAGGAAGAACACTCTGGAATAAGTTTACATCAACTTGGTTTACTTGATGCCCTGGCCCTTGTTGAGAGAATTGGCTGTGCACCAAAAGAGGTCATACTCATCGGTGTCCAGCCCAAGGAAATCGCGCCGGGATTGGGATTGACCGGGGAAATAAAGCGAAAAGTTCCAGCCATAATTGATACGCTACTTCAGGAGATTAAAAATGCTCTTTACAGAGAATAAGCCGTTCGATGAAGTATTGGAATCGCTCGGAAACGACAAGAATATTTTCCTGCTGGCTTGTAATGGCTGTGCTGAAACCTGCGAAACAGGCGGAGAAAAAGCGCTTTCAACCTTGAGAACCGAGCTGAAAAAAGCAGGCAGGAAAGTGACTGATACTTGTCTGGTTGATTTTCTCTGCAATAAGATTCTCGTGGCCACCCGCCTTGCCAGGCACATGGAACAGATACAACAATCAGACTCTGTTTTGGCCCTGACTTGCGGTATTGGTGTCCAGGCCGTTGCCAAGGTCGTGAATAAGCTTGTGCGTCCCGCAGACAATACTATCTCTTTGGGCGGACTTCAGGGACTTTGGCCCTCCGAAGAGAGATGTGAGGCCTGCGGAGACTGCGTTTTGGACTATACCGGCGGTCTTTGTCCGCTTACCTCCTGCGCCAAGGGATTGCTTAACGGACCTTGCGGTGGGGCCCAGGACGGTAAGTGCGAAGTTGACTCCGAAAAGGATTGCGGCTGGCTCAAGATTTATGAAAGACTGGAAAAGCTTGAGCGATTGGATAACCTGAAAAAATTCCAGAAGGCCAGGGACCACAGCAAGATGATGCCTTCAGCGGATTTACGCAAAACGTTGTTTTACGATTTAGAACGCTGAAGGAACCTGAAATGTCCGCCGGGTCCCGGCAGTATTCGCCAACGTAAGGAGGGATTTAGGGCATGAAGCTTATTGACCGTTTCAAACAAGGCAAGTGTGTACTGACCTGTGAGGCCGGCCCGCCTAAAGGCATAGAAATCGCCCAGCTGATCGCTGAATTGGAGCCTTTACGCCCCAAGATAGATGCATTTAACGTCACCGACTTGCAAAGCTCGGTTCTAAGAGTGGGCTCACTGGCTGTCTGCCGAATTCTCAGCGAGAAAGGCCTTGAGCCTGTTATGCAGCTTACTTGCCGGGATCGCAATCGCCTGGCTTTGCAGTCAGATGTCTTGAATGCCGCCGTATTGGGCATAAAGAATCTGTTATGTCTCACCGGCGACCATCCAAAATTGGGCGACCACCCTCAGGCCATGCCGGTCTTCGATTTGGATTCCGTCCAGCTCCTATCGGCAGTCAAAAACCTGACCAAGGGAAAGGACATGGCCGGCAATGACTTGGAAGGTCGCCCGCCGGAGTTTTGCTTGGGGGCAGTCGTAAATCCAGGGGCGGATCCTTTGGAGCCACAGATTCTCAAGATGGAGAAAAAAATTCAGGCTGGGGCAGAGTTCTTCCAGACCCAGGCTGTTTACGAGCTGAAGAAGTTTGCCGGTTTTATGGGCCGCGTAAAACATTTCAATGTCCCTGTTATGGCCGGAATCGTGCTTTTGAAATCACCCGCCATGGCTAAGTTTATGAATGCCAACGTCGCCGGAATCCATGTCCCTGATGAGATTATTAATGAATTGGCTAGCGTCCCAAAAGACAAGAGAGTTCACAAGAGCCTGGAAATTGCTGCCCGTCTCATCAGAGAACTGAAAGGCCTGTGCCAGGGAATTCACATCATGTCTCTGGGATGGGAGCGGCATATTCCCACCGTTTTGGAAATGGCCGGTTTATGACCGTCGGAACCAAAGAACGCTAGGAGCCATCCCAAAACCCCAATTTCTGGTGCGAACGGCCCTGAGTACGTCGAAGGGATATTTGATTTTTGCAT
The DNA here is from genome assembly GCA_030631725.1 of Actinomycetes bacterium. Lineage (GTDB taxonomy): Bacteria > Planctomycetota > Phycisphaerae > JAACET01 > JAACET01 > JAACET01. The sequence goes on from DAOVKO010000024.1 coordinate 3,220, forward strand.
TTTGATTTTTTATATGTCTTCTACGACCAGCCAACAGCTCCTGACCTTTTACGATCGCCTCTTGGATCACTTCGGCCCGCAGAACTGGTGGCCCGGAGACTCGCCATTCGAGATTATGGTCGGAGCCATCCTCACTCAGAACACCAATTGGCAAAATGTAGCTAAGGCCATCGCCAACCTCAAACAAGCCGACTTGCTCGATCCTCACCGCCTTGCTCGGCTGGACCATCAGCGCCTCGGGGCCCTGATAAAACCCGCCGGATATTTCAACATCAAGGCCAAACGCCTGCACAACTTCCTCATTTGGCTCATTGACCGTTTTGACGGGGACGTCGAATCGGCAAAGCAGCTCGACACCGACAGCCTCCGCATGGAGTTGCTCGCCATCAAGGGAATCGGCCCCGAAACTGCCGACTCCATCCTGCTCTATGGCTTGGAAAAGCTCATCTTCGTTGTGGACCGCTATACTTGCCGCATCCTCTGGCGGCACTATCTGCTTGACGAAGATATCGACTACGATTATGTCCAGCAGCTTTTCACCGACGCCCTACCAGCCGACCTGAGCATCTACAAGGAGTATCATGCCCTCTTGGTGGCCGTGGGAAAAACCTGCTGTCGCCCCCGCCCCCAATGTCCTGCTTGCCCCCTCGCTGAATTCACTCACCGCCTCGAAGAATATTGAAACGGCGCATTTGTGTCAAAACTGCTCTTTCCAACCGTTAGTATCACCGTTCGTACCGCCGTTTGTGCCGCCGTTCGTACCGTTAGTTGTACCATTCGTCGCCATCGGGTTGTTTCCGCTACCTGTAGGATTAAACGAGTTACTCCCTTGGTTGCCGTATATGCTGCCCAGATCCTCCTCGGTGCCCGTCGAACCGAAGGGCACCAAATTAATGTTATTGCAAATATGCTTTCTCTGGTCCTGCCCTCGGCCCTTGTGGTCGGTGCAGCCACCGGGATCTACGAATCGATCTGAGCCCCTCCCGATGTTCCAGTCTATGCCGCCCTCTTGGGTGAGACATATGATGCCGTAGCCGGCCCCGGGATCCACGTCCAGCCATATATCTCTGGTCCCATTCACCCCCAGCGTCCCCAGCGAGGTGGTTATCTTATAGTCGCTGAATGCCGGACCCTTTTCCACCCCGGCCTGGAGTGCTCCGTAGGACAGATGCGACCGCGTGACCACTTTGTTTCCCGATCGGCGAAACTTGTCCACCCTGAAATGACTGATTCTGTTTATGATCACGTGGCTGTTGTCTGCAAAGGTCAACTCTACCTTGGCTCTGTATCCCGTTCGGATCTCCGCTCCTTCCTGGTAGACATCTTTCACCTTGACTGCCCGCCAGGACTTATCCGAACTTTCCCGGACCTCCGCCGAGCCTGATACGCTCTTTACGCTCACGGTCAGAGTTTGGCCCTGCCCGGCCACATCCTTGGCGGTCGCCACGGTCGCTGCCGGCTTCTTGTCCTGCCCGGCTTCCGCTGCCGGCTCGCCCTGCCCTTGGACCGGCGCGCATAGTAATGCCATTAATATTCCCGAAGATATGATTAGCCTTGCCATGATTACTCCTCCGACTAAAACCCTAATCCCTTCAGCTAAAAGCAGTTACATTTTTGGCCAGGGCCTCGGTTCCCGATAATCAACCGCCCGCCCTAAAATACCCACGTATTCGGCTCCACTGAGCTTACTGTTCTCCTTGCCACCTTTGATCATTCCATTATGGATCAGCTCGCGCAGGGCATACCGCGGACATCCGTTAGTTATATTATACATCACACCGCCGCGAATTTCAAGTGCCCGGACCAACATATATGCCACCTTCCCCTTGGTCGCCACCGCAGTGGGGTTGTGTTTCCAGCTTTTATCGGCCACTCCGTGCATCACCATCCGGGCCGTCCGTTCCTCAAAATCCTTGCTGGTATCCGTGCCGTCGATAAGATAAAGCATCCCTCGGTAAGCGTCGTCAGTGCTGCAGTACTTCTTCTCGGAAAGCTCAAAAAGAAACTCCGCATCCGAGGCTACTTCTCCCTCCGCTGCCGGCAGGTCTTCAAAGGCCCGTACTCCCCTGACCCCTGGCGGAGCGCAACCGCCTAAGCCTACCGCCAACATCAAGACACCCAAACTCACTAATAATCGTCTTGACTTTAACATAGTCATTATTCTCCGCGGTAAAATCTATCTAAGCTATATCAAAAATCAAATATCAAAAATAAAAATTACAAATCAAAATTCAAATATATTGAATACATCTCACCTCGATGTGTCGTTGCTGTTTACCTTTTTGATTCTTTCATTGTCATTTTGCTTTTTTATTTTTGATTTTTCTCTCAGAAGCTTAGCGTCACACCGGTATATAGGCTGTGACGGCTCGTGTCGTCCAGGAATGCTTCGCCCGGAAAGAAGGCACCATAGCGGACTACCAATGACAAGTCAGAGGTTACCCGCCAGTAGATATGGGTATCTGCTTCGTATCCCAGGCTCTGGCTGCCCACACCCGCTGACGAGTCCGAAACTCCGCCCTCCGTGGCGCTGGCATATCCAAAAACATCTGCACCTATTTCTAATTGCTTCAAGCTTTTATGCTCCGGAAACGGCAAAAAGGCAAAACCCAGCCGCAGCACGTGGATGTTGGTTACCACCGGGGCAAACGAATAGCCCGTATAGCGGAACCCGAAGGCGTTGAAGCCGTAATCGCCACTGCCTTTGATATTGCCGTTTATCGTATCCGACGGGCGTACCCGGCCGCTATCACCGCTGCCGAACGTGTATTGAACCGAAAACTTTGGCCTGTGGTTGCCCCCCGGGAAGTAGTACATCTGGGCGTCGAAGGCGAAGGCCTCGATATCCTCCAGGCGATTACCTCCTGCCCCGCTGGTCACATCAGAGTATCCTTCCCCGTCCTGCCAGACGAACTCACTCGAATACGTTAGTTTAGGGGTCCACAGAATCCCCCGGGAACCGACCCCGAAATACCAGCTGTCGTAGCTATACCTTTGAGCTGCGCCTACTGGCGTTCTGGTCCTGTCCACGGCACGCAGGGCATAAGCGAACGGCCGGTGCCGTTTGAACCCACCAAAATCTATCTCTCCCCCGAAGAAATCCCGCTTCAGTCGCCCCGCTATATCGCCAGCTGGTTCTACGGACCGATCAATATTGTCAAAAGAGGTAATGCTTTGTCCGGCCAGTCCTCGCAGCCGCCAATCACCGAATTCTCCGCCGACGACCACCGCGTCTATTGGCAGACTCAGCACCAGGCCTGAGCCCCACTCGACGTACTGTCGGCCGAGACGCGTATTGACTGTCCAGTCCAGCTGTCGCCCCTGCCAATTCTGTACTGCTTTACGCAAATCGAAGTACACCCAGCCGCGATCCAGGTTCGGCCCGTCCAGGTAGTGATCCTGGCTTGTCAGCGAATCGCCCACTTCCCAATCCACGTACTCCATCCGCATTCGGGCATATACTTGGGCGAAGTCCCCGAAGTCGGCCCTGCCCCAAAGCCGAAGGTCATAGCTGCCCAGATGTCGCTCATGCACCCCCCGGACTATCGTAGCTCCGGAAATGGTTCCGTTGTCGTGGAAGAGTTGATAGCTTCCGGTGAACCAGCCCCCCCATTCCAGGCTGAAGACGTCCTCTGACGGTTCCATCGCCGCCAAGTCGATCTCCAACTCCCGTTCGATTTCCCGCTGGCGGTTCATGAACGTCACTCGGCTGTCCTGGGCCCCGGCGGGCCCTGCCCACATTAGGGCCCACGCTACTGTCGTCACAGCCGTCAAAAAGAACACCTGCTTCCAAGAACGCTTCATGGTTATTCCTGTCTTATCTTATTAACCTTGACTTTTTTTGCCTGTACTCTCGACATGCTCGTAATTTAGCATTGTATACTAAACTCCCCACTTTTGCAAGGGCAAATTGCCCTGAATTAGCGATCTAAAACCTTCAAGCTTAACCCGGCTTTTTTGTGGGTTTTTGGGAGGAAAACAGCGGAAAACCGCTATTTCGAGGTCATCCGTACGATGGGGTCCCACTCACCTGTCCCGGGTTCTTGCAGCCCCTTTCGGCTCAGATCGGCATAAACCTTCGCCGGGCCGTCTTCTGCCCAAATCCTCAGGCAGCCCTCAAATATCTCCAGGGCCTCCTTTAGCCGTCCTTGACGATACGCTTCCAGCCCGGCCGCAAACTCCCGCACAGACTTGGATTTCTGCTCATCTTCGCCGTCCCGCCCCACGATCTCTACTACTTCGGTAACCTCCGTTCGCCCAACTGCCACGATTGAACCCAGTGGTCGGGACAGTATCTCCTCCGGCAGCTTGGCCTGTTCGAAAGTCCGTTGGCTGACCAATATCAGCGAACCGAAAAACTTGTTCGATGGCTCCAGGCGGCTTGCCAGGTTCACCGTATCACCCAGCACCGTATAATCGAACTTTCTGCTCGATCCGCAGTTGCCCACTACCACCTGACCCGTGTTGATGCCCACCCGCATCCGCAGTTCGCTGCCGCCTTCTCTAACCAGTTCTTCAGACAGTTTCGCCAAAGCAATTTGCGAATCCACCGCCGCCAGACACGCTCGCCGGGCGTGGTCTGCTTGGACCTCCGGGGCTCCGAAAAAGGCAAAGATTCCGTCAGCGGCGAATTTGTTCACCGTCGCCTCGTGCTCGAAAAGCACCTCGGTCATCTTGTCCAGATAGCGGTTGAGCAGCCGCACCGTCTTTTCCGCGCCCAGTTGTTCGGACAGAGGCGTAAACCCCCGCAAATCTGAAAAGTAGCAGCTTACTTCTCGCGTCTCTCCGCTCAGTCGCAGCATCCCCGGCTGAGCCAGAATCCTCCTCGCTACCGCCGGGCTTGTGAATTGACCCAACGCCGTAGCCATTCTCCGTTTCTCTTTGGCCTCGAACAGTTGCCGATAGGCCATCACCCCCGACCAGCCCAGCAGGATCGCCGCCAACGGAAGTACGAAAGGCAATACCAATCCTGTGGCAAAAGCCCAGAAATTCACTCCTACATATCCGCCCGTCCCTACTATCACCGGCACAATACTATATAAAGGCTTCAAAAGACTGCTCAGAACCGTCGCCAGCACCCCGCAGCAGGCTATTAGCAGCAACTGCTGCCATAGACTTACCTGCCGCATAAAACTATGCTGCAAAATGGTGTTCAGGATATTTGCGTGCACCACTATACCCGGAACCTCCCCCGCAAATACCGGACAACTCGCATAATCCAACGACCCCCCCGCACCGCCTGAGGCCGTCGAGCCCACCAGGCACACTTTCCCTTCTATCTTGGCCGTTAGCGCGGCAATACTTTCGGCCAAAATTCTCTCCAGCCGCTGATTCTCCGCTTGGTAATCCGTCTCCACCAGATCCTGATAGAAAAGCAAAATATTGCGATACTCCTGCAATTCTCCCGGATCGCTCGGCGCTTCCTTCGGCAAAGAATTGTATATGAACCGAATATTATCAATTGCTTCAGCTCGCATTTCCTCTGCCAGTTCTTCCAACGCTACTAGCTCCAACTTTAGTTGTTCAGACTTTTGCCCCGCTTCCATGCTCTTGAGTCTGGAGCTGATCTTGGCTATTTCCCCGTTTAGTTGGTCATACTCTTTTCGCTTTTGGTCCCCCTCCCTTAGCTCAATCGCTTTTCGTACCGCCTCCTTTTGCTTAACCAAATTATTCTTTATCTTTTGACGCAGTTGCGGTATTTCCAGGATTTTTCCTGCCGAGAGATGCACAAAGCCGCTGTCCCACCACCGCTCCTTATGGCCCTTGCGAAAGTTGATTAGCATCTGACCTTGCCGGTCAACCGGTATCCGTATCGTATGCGGCTCTTGGCCCCGCCGCGACGCCCTTGACAAAACCAGATAACCTGATTGCTCATAGACCATCTGCGAGTCTTCCACTCCCAGCAGCTCGCAGGCCAGGGCCAGGGCATATTGCTTATAGACATAGCCGCCTGTCCTAGCCAAAAGCGGCACCCTGCGAAACACTCCCCCGGGATCAGGTTTGTTAGCGATGAAGGCTATGGCCCCAGCCACCCGGGCCAATTCCGGAATGGGTGGATCGATATGTCCGGGGCTAAAGACTTCCGGAGCCAGGGCCCTTTCTGAAACTCGCCCGAACTTTTGCGATTCCAGGATGGATTCGGCCCGTCTAAGGGCTCTGTGTACTACCATGTATTCTGGCGTAGCCTCGCCTGCTTCGAGCAGACCGTAGTGTTTTAGCAGCTTGTTTAGTTCGCTCTCTATCTTACCAATCGCCAGCAGTTCCAGGGTCTGGTTGTCCACTGTTTCCTGACGTCTGCGGTAAAACCCTTCAGCCACCAACATGGTATCTACGCCCAGACGTTCGGCAGCAACCGCCGGGCTAAGCTCTTGACCGTCCAGCTCAAAGGGATTCGCCGCCAGCAGCCGTTTCAGTTCTACCAACCACGTCGGCTGTTCATCTGTATCTTCTGGTATCCTGAAGTGCGTGGGAACCAGCACGCTTCCTGCATCTTTTATGGCTTCGGCTAAGGCGACATCCCCACTGGATTCAGCTTCTTCTGTAGATTTTATTTCTTGCTGTCTTAGCAGGATATCTAGAGCGATCTGACCAGCTTCTCCCTGGTTGAGCGTCTCGATCAGCTCAGCCAACCTCTCTCTGGGCCAAGGCCAACGGCCCACCGTCTCCAGTGAGCCGTCGTCAATGTCGATATGTACGATTTGGTCGCTGGCTGCAATATTGTTCAGCCAGACCATCCGCCTGTCATAGCTTATCCGCTCATAGGCTTCGAACCACCATCCGCGCCAGCCTGCCAAGACCGCCAGAGCGGTTATCAGCAGCCCCACGCAAATAGCTATGCCTTTATTACGCAGATTATGGTGTGCCGATCTCTCTTGCCGCCTGGACATGCCGGCCTCCATGCCCCCTGCCGTTGGGAAACTCCTTGCCGATCACCGGCATATTACCCCAACCGCTTAGCTGCTGGCAAGCAGCGATCTTGACACCATATGTGCTGGAATGATAATCCCCGAGATCCGCGAGGCCCTGCCCGCCTGATCTGTGATCAGACCCCCCAGCTCCACCAGCTCCAGGCTGTGCCCATCTTTGCACACGAAACGGTATCGCCGCGAAAAGCAGCTCCTTTTTCCTTCCACGCACGACGAAAGGACCCCTCTAGCCTCCGCCCGGTCATCTTCGTGGATATGTTCGGTCCACACGTCGCTGCTGGGTAGATCCTCTGCCGCAAACCCTACCGTCTCGTAGACCTGTCGCGACAGGAAATTGAACTTGCCCGTAGCCAGGTCCAACTCATAGGCCACCCCCGTAGCCGCCTCCACCGCCGCCCTGTAGTGCCCTTCCATCTCGACCAATGCCTGCTTGATCCGTTCCAGTTTGGCATTTTCTGTCGTTAGCTGCAGCTGCGTAGCTTTAAGTTGCTCTTGCTGCTTGTACAGCTCTGGTAGCACCTGATCGGTTACCTCGGCAAGGTGGGCGATCTCGTCGCCAGATTTCGTCAGTTTCTCCAAGTAGTGCTTGCCGTTGCTTGCCCCTTGGGCAATACGTTTGGTGATTGTCTCCAAGGGATGGACCATGGCGTGTGAGACCCACAGGGCCAACACTGCCACCGTGATTATAGCGATGATTGAGAAAGAGATTAGCGCCCCGGATGCCATTTCCGTGGCTCGATCCCACAGACTTTGGGCCGAAATGCCTATTACCAGGTACCCAGCCACCTGGTCGCCACTGCTGTAGTACGGCACGAAGGTGTCGTAGCGGGGCCCATTGCCCACGATTCTTGCTCCCCGGATGCCTTTGACTTTTGACTCGAATATCTCGCTGGGCACGTTTTTGACCATCCGGGCCTTTCCTTCGCCTACCAGTACCCTGCCCTTATCATCTGCTACGTAAGCTGCCGTCAGGTCTGTCCTGCCAGGCCAGGCCACTATTTCCCCCAATAGTCGCCGTATTTGTATGTTTGGGCCACTACGGGCTAACTGTGCGAAATCCCCGCGTCCAGAACCGCTGTCCAGCAGCGAGTCTATCTTCTGTTTGACTGGTATGGTCAAGGCTGCAGCCTGCATCTGCGCTTCACTCAAAACGTTCCGGCAGATCGTTCGGACTTGCAAGGCCGTGGTCAGGCTGACCGTGACAAACGACGCCAGCACCACAGCGACGATTACTTTTGTTCGTATCGAGCTTCGCTTTTCAAAGCTCTCTATGCCCGTCTCGTTCTGCATCTGATTGTCGGTATGCATTTGTGGGACCTCACTTTCCCGTGCTCTGCGAAACCATATAATTTTTCGTGGAACTGCTTGCCCTGCTGCTCACTCTCAAGCCGCTTTGTTTGTCCTGCGGCGCAAGCTCAGCATTAGACTTGCAGCTACTCCCCATGGCAGTGCTATCGACCCGCTGTCCAAGCCGGTTTAGCTAATAAAAGCCCCTCACTAGCCGGCTGGCTTTCCGGCTGGTCGCCAAAACAGTCCGATCTGCCCCAACATACCTATGATACAGGCTTTATGCAATTTCTGCCTCTCTGGTCCGTCGATCTGTCTGTCCATCTGGCCAGAGACGTGGGACTCCGATTCAAAGGTTATCTCAGCGATATTATCGGTCTCTGGCTCGCTCGCACGGTCCCCGCTCCGCCGAGCCGGTGAGCTCTTTGGCTCCTTTGCATCCAAGCCATATCTTGGATACTTTCGCGGCAACAATATTCTGTTGACCGCCTCCGTTCGGTACGATATATTATATGACTGTACTGTTTGTTGGATGAATTGTAACCGTAGAGGAAGACAGACGTTATGATAAGAGTCAAAGCCAGGGGTAGTGAGACTGTCGAGCAGATGCTTCGGCGTCTGAAGAAAATGTGTGAGAAAGAAGGTCTAAATCGCGATATTAAACGCAACAGTTACTACGAGAAGCCCTCGGAACGCAAACGTCGCCGGATGCGCAAATCTCAGCGCCGCATCGGCGAGTTCTAGCCTACCTGCTCGTCTGAATTAGATATGATCACGATAACGCCCTCGGGCTGCGTCCCGGGGGGTTTCAAACTATACCCCTGCCGAGCGCATCATTTATGGACATTAGTATTCCGCTTCTCTGGTGGCTTATAGTCCCTCTCTCTTCCGTCTTGGCATTGGTTTTCGCTTACATTTTTTATCGCCAGATCATGGCTGCTGACCCCGGCGACGCGGACATGCAGGCCATTGCCGCTCACATACGCGAGGGTGCTTATGCTTACCTCAGGAGGCAATACAAGGTCGTGGCCATCTTTTTCGCAGTCGTCGCCGCCTTGTTGGCCCTGATGGCTTTCGGATTCAACGCCCAGCACAAGTTGGTTTTTGTAGGTTTCATCGCCGGGGGTTTTTTCTCCGGCCTGGCTGGGTTTTACGGCATGAAGACAGCTACCGCTGCCTCCAATCGCACTGCTCAGGGCGCCAAGGAGTCGCTCAACCGTGGCCTGCAGATTGCTTTCCGTGCCGGAGCCGTCACCGGCCTCGTGGTCGTCGGCCTGGGCCTGTTGAACATCTGCATCTGGTTCTTCATTCTGGTCTGGCTTGTTCCTTGGATCGCCCCTGAATACGCCATGAGCCTTGTTCAGATCAGTGTGGTCATGCTGTGTTTTGGGATGGGGGCCAGCTTTCAGGCCCTTTTTGCCAGGGTTGGCGGCGGAATATTCACCAAGGCCGCAGACGTCGGAGCCGACCTGGTCGGTAAGGTAGAGGCGGGCATCCCCGAGGACGACCCTCGCAATCCCGCCACGATTGCCGACAATGTCGGCGACAACGTCGGAGACGTTGCCGGTATGGGCGCCGACCTCTACGAATCTTATTGCAACTCTATTCTTGCCGCTGGGGTCCTCGGTGTGGCTGCTGCCAACTTTCTCGGACGCCCAGAACAGGCTGTGAATCTCATGGCCGTCCCCATGGTCATCGCCGGCGCGGGAATCCTTCTCAGTATCCTGGGCATCTACTTGGTTCGAACCGGCGCCGAAGCCACCATGAAACAGCTCATGGGTGCCCTGGAAAGGGGTATCAACGTCGCTGCTCTATTGGTCGTTGCAGCCACGTTTGGGATTTGTTATTGGCTCCTGGGCGACGCCTTCCCCGCCGACTCTCCGCTGCGCTGGTGGGGCGTGGGCCTTTCCACGACGGCGGGGCTTGTAGCTGGTGTTCTGATTGGAAAGTTTACCGAGTATTATACGTCGTATGAATCCAAGCCCACTCAGGGCATTGCCCATCAGACCGAGACCGGCCCCGGAACTGTCATCATTGCTGGCCTGGCCGAGGGAATGAAAAGCACCTGGGCCCCCCTGGCCATTGTCATTATTGCCATGATGGTAGCCTTCGGCGCTGCTGGCGGATTTGTTTATCCCGCTATGGGTTTGTATGGCGTGGGCATTGCCGCCGTCGGCATGTTATCCACCTTGGGCATCACCTTGGCTACCGACGCTTACGGACCTATCGCCGACAACGCCGGCGGTAACGCCGAGATGACCCACCAGGACCCTGAGGTCCGCAAACGCACCGACGCCCTCGATTCCCTCGGTAACACCACTGCCGCCACCGGCAAAGGTTTTGCCATCGGCTCAGCTGCCCTCACTGCCCTGGCCCTCTTGGCCACCTATGCCGAGCAGATCCGCGTCAGTCAGGACCGCCAGGCCCAGCACTACGTAACCTCTGCCGCAATCACCATTGCTTCCGATCAGGTCGCCTATATGGGCCACAACCTCTTTGTCGGACGGAGTGATTCATCCACCACCAACACCGATGCCGCCCAAACCGACGATGAATATTATGCCCTTATGCTCCGATCCCCCCGTTCCCTCCGTTCCGTCGACCTGTCCCCTGGAAAGGTTCTTAGCATCCAGCCCGATTCCCAGGCCTCCCCTGGCTTAGTCAACGTTTCCCTTGACGATTCTGCCGCCGCCTCAGCTCCTCTGGGCCTGATTCGCACCTCCGGGGCCTCGCTCCAGGATTTCATGGAGTTTTATGATGTAACTTTATTAAATCCCCGCGTACTTTGCGGGATGTTTTCTGGCGTCCTGTTGGCATTCTTGTTTTGTGGTTTGACGATGAAGGCCGTCGGCCGAGCCGCGAATTCTATGGTCCGGGAGGTCCGCCGTCAGTTCAAAGAGATTCCCGGCATCATGGATGGCTCCGGCACACCGGATTACGCCCGCTGCGTGGCTATTTCCACTGCCGGCGCTCAAAGGGAGATGATTGCTCCCTCTTTGTTGGCTCTGATTGTCCCCCTGGCTGTCGGTTTGATCTTCGGCGTAGCCGGCGTACTCGGCTTGTTGACCGGTGGATTGGTTTGTGGTTTTGCCTTGGCGATTTTCATGGCTAACGCCGGTGGCGCCTGGGACAACGCCAAGAAGTGGATCGAGACC
>DAOVKO010000010.1 GCA_030631725.1 Actinomycetes bacterium
CCCAAGTACGCTGAGGGGGCCAAAGAGATGATGTCCGAATTGCACCAGACGTATCCCGTCGAATACAGCGAGGGCAGCGATGGCAAGATAACCGACAAAAATGAGCATGTGCGACATCGCATGATGGTCCCCACTTTTCTAGCTAAGGTGGCTCCAGCCGGGTTAATTGGAGCGTTCACGGCCGTTATGCTGGGCTTTTTTATCAGTACTAATAATACCTATCTGCATTCCTGGGGCACCATCTTCATCCAGGACGTGGTATGCCCCCTGCGTAAAAAACCTCTCACTAACAAGCAGCACTTGCGGCTGCTTCGACTCTCGATTGTCTTTGTGGCGGTTTTCATCATCGCCTTCAGTTGGACTTTCGAATTGAGAGACTACATATATATGTTCTTTCAGATCACCGGGGCTATTTTCCTTGGCGGGGCCGGTGCTGTAGTTATCGGCGGACTCTATTGGAAGCGAGGCACGACCTATGGAGCCTGGGCTGCCATGATCATCGGTTCAGTAATGGCCTTGGGCTTTATCGGACTTGATGCTTTTACTGACTTTACAAATTGGATGAATCGCATATTTCCAATTTGGACCTGGAACGGCGTCAAGTATGGGTTTGTTGCAGGAATATGCGCAGCAAGTGGATATGTCTTGATTTCGCTATTTGGGCCCAAGCATGTCGCAAATATGGACAAACTTCTGCATCGCGGTAAGTATGCTGTTAAGCAAGAGGAGGAGGCTATCAAAGAACGTGTTAAAGAGGAAAAGCCGGTTGGTTGGTTCTGGAGAAAGATAGGTGTGAACAGCCATGAGTTCACTGCCGTTGACAAGGGTTTGTTTCTCTGGACATTTATTAATAGCAGCAGGCAAGTGGTAGCCTTTTTCGTTCTACTCGGTTTGGCGGTAATTGGCTTTATGACTCCCCGGCGATGGATAGGCTGGTGGGGCATAATAATAATAATTTCCGTGGTTACTGGTGCCGTCGGCGTTGTGTGGCTCAGCATCGGCGGATTGTTCGATTTGCGCAAAATGGGCCGGATGCTTTCTGAAAGGCGACGAAATCTTCTTGATGACGGCAGGGTCGTCGACGGCCACCTTTTGGCAGATGAAGCCGTCCAGTACGAGGAAGAACAACAAGAATCAGAAGTCGCCAGCTCTGATTCTGCCCAGGGCGAACTGGACAAGTACTCAATGGATGAGTAGAGCCAGATCATCGACAACTGGGGCATGACCCCAGCCAGCCGCGCCGGCGGGGACCTCGATGATGACGGTCTTGTGGGCCCGAGTGACTACGAGGAGGTCGTGGCTAATTGGGGCAGCGGCTAGGCCCCCGAGCCGCCAAAGGACTAATCGAAAGGACTAATAATGAGAATCAAAATTGTATCCTTGTTGGCCTGGGCCTTGTGTGCAGGCCTGTTAGTCGGGTGCGATACTGCCGGCAATGAGCAGAGTTCGTCAAAGCCTGCGGCCAATATTATGACCGCTAAATACACCTCCGTCCCCGTGGTAGTGGATGGGATTTTGGATGAGCCGGTTTGGCAAGAAACTGCAGTTTACAAGATGTACTTGCCTGCCGATCGATCTGCGGATAGCCAGATGCAGGAAGCGGGGCAGGTCCGTCTGGCCTGGGACCAGGAGTATTTTTACGTCGCTGTGAAGTTCGATGATTCGGATATAGTGGCTGAAGGGACAGCCGATCAGCTTCACCATTACCGATTGGGGGACGTATGCGAATTGTTCCTTAAGCCTGCGGACAAAACGTGGTACTGGGAACTATATGTAACACCACGGGGCAATAAGACAACCTTCTTCTTCCCGTCTCAAGGCCGGTTTGGCTTGCCCGGCTGCTTTGAAAATTACAGCTCCGACTTGCAGGTGGCGGCTCAGTGCCAGGGAACATTGAACAACTGGCAGGACAGAGATCGGTCCTGGACTGCCGAGATGGCCATGCCGATAAAGGACCTTACTGCCAGAGGAGAAAGGTTCGGCCTCGATGCAGATTGGCGAATTCTGGTTGCTCGCTACAATTACTCATACCACCTTACCAGGAACGGCCTGGAACTCGGCCCGGAACTCTCGGCTGCGCCTCGTCTTTCAGTGACCAATTACCACTTGCTTGAGGAATATGCTGTTCTCAAATTGTCGAAATAGAACCAATGCTGCCCAGGATAGCCCGGCACCCGTATTCATACCCTAAAGAATCTCATGGGCCATAGCTCTGTCAAGACGCTGGAATGTTTCTATATCCGCAGCACCGATGCCAACGAAGCCCAAGCCTGCAGAGTTTTGGAGGGGATATTCCCGTCTGAACTTGAGGGAGAAGCTGTGACGGCAAACCCTCCGGTAAGAAACAGAGCGAGTTAGCGTTCTCAGGCTGACCGCCTTCGCCTCACCCTCCGAGCCACACGTATCAAAGCGTGGATACTCTCATAAAGGGTGGTACATAATTTGGGGGCAGGTCATGTTTTGATTTTATTGGCTGTGGCTATATCGTCGGACAGAAACCCGCCTCGGTTAGAGACCAACCGGCATGATGAGGTCGCCGAAATAGGGGGCAAAATAGTCTCTATAGCATGCCGACTCGAAGCTATATCTAGCAACCCCAAGCAGTGCTTGGCGGCAAGGCGCCTAAAAGAGAAAGAATCCCATGGAACGCGAAGACTGTCAGACGTCCACAACCACTGAGGCTCGCCCTTTTCAAGCTGGGCAGTCCGCACCTAGCCCGGCTGTCCAGACCAGCCGGCACACCGCTGACTCCCAGATCTGCCCTGGCCAGCCGGTCAGGCTGGCGACCAAACTGGCTGGTAACCTTCCCTACGCCACGATGATACTTTCCGGAGCGGCAGTCTTTGCTCTCGCCCTGGGCTGGGGCCCGCTGGGTTGGCTTGCCAGCGTCCTGTATCTTGCCTATGGCCTGGCCGGAGCGCTGTGGATTATCCTGTTCCTTTGTCCATATTGTCGCTTTTACGACACCCGGCTATGTCCGTGTGGCTACGGGTGGGTCGCGGCAAGGCTGCGACCATTCAAGGACGTCGAGCGTTTCGCCCAGCAATTCAGAAAGCAGATTGCCGTAATCGTTCCTTTATGGTTCATCCCAGCAATAGTTGGCGCCATCGGCTTGTACCGCCACTTCTCATGGCTACTGCTGGTAGTGCTGCTGGCTTTCGCTGCCGATGCCTTCTTGATCCTACCGCTAGTCTCTACAAAGTACTGCTGCGCCAACTGCCCCCAAAAGAAAACGTGCCCTTGGATGGCTAAGGTTGTGCCGGAGAATGGGAAGAAATCGTGAGACTTGTAGGTTGTGAGCATGGATTGTGCCGCTGGGTACATTGCCCGTGCAAATGCCCTGATTGTCCAGACGACTCTAGACAATTCGGAGCTTCGAAGATGGTGCAGACGATGTTTGTGTCTTTCTTCACCACCAGTGCGCAAGCTTTGAACGAATAATATAGCAGGCTGCTTTTCAAGGAGAGGAATAATGAATGATCAGTCCAGCTCTTTTTATTTAGCCCTAATGTTATAAGCCATCAAGGCATCCCCATGGCGGATATAGAGTATGCCGTTACAAATCACTGGATGCGCCCAATGTTGGCCTGTGCCCTTGGGAACCTGGAAGGAACTGATGAGTTCAAATTTTTCCGGTGTTGCTTTTACCAGACCGACCGTGCCTTGTTTTTCCTCATAGCAATACAACATGCCGTCGGCGTAGGTGATTGATCCCTTGCCTATCCATTCGGTTTCGTACATTACTTGTCCTGTTGCCCAGTCGAGACATACCCAGTTACCAGCAGGATTCCCCCGCCAATTGGAGCCATAGACATACCCATCTACGAGCACAACCCCGCCGTGATGACAGTCGAGAGTCGAGTCTTTCCATTCCTGGCTAACCACTGCGCTGCCATCTTTGGAAAGCTTGAGTTTTGCCCCTCCCTTGTCATATCCGCTAGTGACATATATGTAGCCCTCCTGATATATCGGCGTATTTGGATTAATAGCTTTGGGGTTGGCCTGGTAAAGCTTGCAGTCATATTGCCATAAAATCTCGCCATCGGCCGCATCAACGCCGATGATAAAATGGTCCGTCATGGTTATAATCAGATTTCTATTGCTTCTTTTGACGAGGATTGGTGAACAGTAGGAGCTTTTTTCGCCTATACTTTTAGTTTTCCAGACCGTTTCCCCAGTCTTCTTATCAAGGGCTACCATCGTAGCTGCTTCTCCGCCGGGTGTGCAAATCAGCAGGTTTCCGACAATCAGTGGCGACTCCGCGATACCCCAAGACCCATATTTACCTTTGAACTCATTGAAGGCATCAACAATCCACTTTTCTTCGCCGGTCCGGGCATCGAAACATGCAACTGCACCCATACCACTTATTACATAGACATTGCCTTCATCCACCGTTGGCGTACATCGTGTACCAGGAACCGACGTTGCCCACTCTGGGCCGTAAGGTTTTTTCCATTTGAGATTGCGTTGCAGATCGAAAGCAAAGAGTATTCCCGTTCCGTCTATCA
The DNA here is from genome assembly GCA_030631725.1 of Actinomycetes bacterium. Taxonomy (GTDB): domain Bacteria; phylum Planctomycetota; class Phycisphaerae; order JAACET01; family JAACET01; genus JAACET01. The sequence goes on from DAOVKO010000010.1 coordinate 4,512, forward strand.
TCCCTGTTGTATAAATAAGGCCTTCGGAAATGGAAACCGTCGAAAAGCCTGCGCCTAAACCATCTAGCGACCATAAAAGTTCGGGACCTTGTTCGGGCCATTTTTTCAGGAGCCCTGTTTCGGTTGACTTGGCGTCACGATTAAGTCCGTGCCACTGAGCCCAATTGCTCCGAGTGGCCACAGTCTGAGTATTATTGCTGACATCCAAACAGACCAGATCACCATTAGCGTTGCGGGCATAGATTCTGCCGTTGGCCAGGACCGGGACACTCCAACATCTGGGCGAGAGGATGTGTGCTTCTGCAATTACCTTGTAGCCGTCAGGTATTGCTTCAGCAATGACTAGGTTGCCTTTTTCCGCCATAACAATAAGCTTGCCGTCCGCGATCATGAGGCTTCCCAGGCCGAATCCTCCTTGTGCCCAGACAGGCTTCCCAGTCTTAAAATCCAAACACCTCAATTCGCCTCCTTCGTCTACGCCATAAACATACCCTTTCCACAATACGGAACCATTTATTTTGTTGCGCATATTCTTATTGCGCCAAACTTCAGTTATGTTGTTCTCCCTGAATTTGAGAAGCGTGCAGCCCTCCCCATATCCAGAAGATATAAACACCTTATCATCTGCAATGATAGGGTCGGCTGCATTGACGTCATATAATGTTCGCCACGGAAATCGCCATAATTCTTTTCCCGATGAGGCAACTAAGCCCATAATATTTCTGTATCCAAACAATGCGATGCATTGTTGCTGGCCTATCATGAAAGGCACTGCCGTAGCATATCCCCCTGGACCTTTACCGTTTTCCCAAATTACATTGCCGTTGTTTTTATCAAGGGCAACACCTTTGGTCCCCACGTTATAAATGACCATATTGTCGATTATGAGCGGCGAGCCGGATTGGCCCCATGTGGTACGTTTGATGCCCAAATCTTCCAATAGATTCCTATACCATATTTTTTCCCGGGTTTTAGCATCAAGACAAAAAGCCTTGCCGTCCTTACTAATCGTATAGACTTTGCCGCCGGCAACTGTTGGACTGGCTAAGGTTCCTCCCTCATAGTTCTTTGGGTCTAACTGCTGGGGATAAGCGTATTTCCATATTTCTTTGCCCGTTTCAGCGTCAAAGCAGTAAATAATATCTGTCTGTTTACTTACGTCTTTCTCTTTATTGCCTGTATTTCCCATCGCGTAAACTAGGCCGTTGCTCACGGAAACTGCTGAAAAACCAGTTCCGATTGAGGCTCGCCATAATGGTTTTACCCCGGCTTTGATTTTTCCAGGATCCCAGCCTTTTTCAGTCGATATGCCGTTATGATTTGGTCCTCGCCAGTTCGGCCAATCAGCTGCCTGTGTGGAGATACAAAAGGCTAGCACTGCTAGAGACATTCCGAGGCTGCAAACCAGCGCAGATACACAACAGTTAGCTTGTCTTAGAGATTTCACAGGAATCCTCACAAAATGAACATGAAGCAAATTCTGTATTCTTGTATTGTATCCACTGCTGGAACGAAAATCAAGCTAAGATCTTCTCTATCTTAGGGGCTTGGTGAACACATCTCGGCTATCTTTGTGAAGAGCTTTTTGCTTGCAACAGCGTGTGGCATGTATTATTATGATCGAACACGTCCCCAGCAGTCGCGCGTGAACTAGATGGGAGATATCCCAGTTGTTAGCGACCGGCTGAGGTGCCAGATCGACGGTTAGTAGGGATTAGCAGAGCAATGTCATTTCAGTCGAGTATCAAATCAATCCGGGCTGGTACTAAGACAATCTCACCAAATGCCGGTGGCCGCCAGCGACGCGTGCTTCTTGGCAGTTGCGTGCTGGCCTTGCTGTTGGCGTCAACGTCGGCATTTTGCGAGGACTGGCCGCGGTTCCGGGGGCCCCGACGCGACGGCAAGTCGTTGGAAACAGGGTTGCTGAAGAAGTGGCCCAGCGGCGGGCCGAAACTACTCTGGACGGTCCAAGGCCTAGGCAAGGGCTACTCCCAGGCCGTCGTTGCCAACGAACGTGTGTATGTAAGCGGCATGGTCGAAAAGACAGGCTATGTGTCGGCCTTCGGCTTGGCGGGTGAACCAAAATGGAAAAGACCTTACGGGAAAGAATGGACCAAGGCATATCCCGGTTCGCGGTGTACGCCAACTGTTGATAAGGGGTTTATCTACATCATCACTAGCCTGGGAGAGTTGGTCTGCATGGATGCCAACACGGGCGAGAAAGAATGGCATTTCAACGTGTTTGAGAAGTTCAAAGGAGGTACGGGGCGATTCGGCCTGGTCGAGTCGCTGTTGATCGACGAGGAAAAGGTAATCTGCACGGTCGGAGGGCCAGATGCAACCATTGTGGCAGTGGACAAAAAGACCGGCGCGATAGTTTGGAAGACGGTCGGATTGAAGGATAAAGCGGCATATTGTTCTCCGCTGCTGATCGAGCACGGCGGAAAGCGACTGATCGTGACCATGACCTCACATCACGTCATCGGTGTGGCGGCTGACAGCGGCAAACTACTGTGGAAGTATCCCTGTAAAAACCCCTACGGGCAAAATCCAAACACCCCGGTGTATGCAGACGGTATGCTCTTTTGCACGTCGGGCGACAAAATCGGCAGTTTTATGCTGAAACTGTCGGGCGACGGCAAGAAGGCGAAAAGCCAGTGGCAGGAACCTAAGCTGGACTGCCATCACGGGCAGGTAGTGGAGATTAACGGTTACCTCTACGGCAGCGCCCATCAGAACAGCGCCGGCTGGGTGTGCCTGGAACTGAGCAGCGGCAAAGTGATGTACGAAACCAAGGCTGTGGCGAAAGGCTCGGCATGCTACGCCGACGGAATGCTGTACTGCTACGGCGTGGATGGCAGTGTCAGCCTGGTCAAGCCCTCGCCCAAGGGATTTGAGCTGATCAACTCATTCAAGGTAAAGGCCGGTAAGGGTCAACACTTTGCCCAGCCAGTCATCTCCGGCGGCCGACTGTATATCCGCCACGGCGACGCGCTGATGGTTTACAATATCTCTTGGCCCAGCAAGACTGAGAAATAGCTCTTCGCTATAGCGATCTTAGGTTCATCTAGCTGGCTACCGGGAATTGCTCATGACTGCTCCGGGCAAGAGAATGTTGGTAATTCTGATTGTGGTTGGGGCCACCATACTGCTGGCGACGTTTTTGATTCGGCCGAATCCAATAACCCAGAAGACTCCACGAAAGCAAGAAAAACATCCTATGATTTTGGACGTAGACCCCAAGGCCAGCTGGCCCATATTTCGTGGTAGTGGCGATTTACGTGGTATGGCTGACACGGCACTGGCGGATTCCCTAACGCTGATCTGGAAGTTCAAAACGGGTGGACCCATCAGATCTTCTGCAGTAATTGATGACGGCTTGGTTTTTGTAGGCTCCGGTGACGGCTGGGTCTATGCTATCGAACTGCGGACAGGTACCCAGCTGTGGAGTTTTCAAACCGAAGGTGAAGTAGAAGCCCCACCGTGCGTTGCCGACGGCTTGGTCTTTGCCGGATCCGTCGATGGATGGCTGTATGCCTTGGAAGCTAAGAGCGGTTCGCTGAAGTGGAAATACAAAACCGAAGGAAAGATACACAGCTCGGCAAACTGGTTCTATGCCAAGGACGGCTTGGGCCTGCGGGTGCTGGTCGGCAGCTATGACGGTAAATTGCACTGCGTTGATGGCAACAGCGGCGAGCTTCTGTGGAGCTACCAGACTGACAATTATATCAATGGCGCAGCGGCGATGAGTGATAACAGGGCAGTATTCGGCGGCTGTGACGGATTAATTCACGTGGTCAAAGTGGTTGACGGCAGCAAACAGTTCGCAATCGACAGTGAGTCTTACATTGCGGGTTCGGCCGCAATCCAGGGTGGGCGAGCGTATGTGGGCAACTTTGATGGTCTATTCCTCTGCGCAGATATCCGGAAGGGCGAGATTCTGTGGAAACCCAAATTCGGGGATTCGCCGATTTTTTCCTCCCCGGCAGTTGGAAAGGATGTTGTGATTTTCGGCTCGCGCGACAAGCGTATCTATTGCCTCAGGAGCAATGATGGCAAGGAGGTCTGGAAGTTCGAAACTCTGGGACAGGTGGACAGTTCGCCGGTTATTTGCTCGGACAAGGTGGTGGTCGGTTCGAATGACGGCCGGCTGTACTTACTTAGACTCACCGACGGAAAAGAGTTATGGTCATATCAGATAGGTGAGCCTATAGTTTCATCACCGGCGGTGGCCAGCGGGGTTATGGTAGTGGGCTGTGATGACGGTTACGTATATGCGTTCGGACCTGACGACTGAGAAGTGAGTGGGCTATGAGGATCGTTCAAATAACGCCGGGCTCCGGCGGCAGCTTCTATTGCGAGAACTGTCTGCGCGACTCGGTCCTGCTTAGACAGATGATCAAGCTAGGGCACGATGTCGTAGTAGTACCTATGTATCTGCCGCTGGGGATTGATCGGGACCAGCGTCTTCAGAACATGCCCATTTTTTTCGGGGGAATCAACGTGTACCTTCAGCAGAAGTTGGGCCTGTTCAGGTGGACTCCCCGCTGGCTCGATCGTTTGTTCGATTCGGAGAAGCTTTTGAGGTGGGCCAGCCGACGGATCGGTATGACAAGTGCCAGACAGCTGGGCCGGACCACTGTCTCGATGCTGCGAGGGGAGCAGGGACGACAAAGAAAAGAACTCCGCAGACTATTGCAATGGCTGAGTAAGCAAACTCCTAAGCCGGACGTAGTCTGTCTCTCCAATATTCTACTGGCAGGGCTGGTCCGAGGCATCAAGACCGAGTTAGGTGTGGTCGTTGTGTCTTTGCTGCAGGACGAGGATGGATTCTTGGACGGACTGGCGGTGCCTTATTCGCAGCAGGCCTGGCAGTTGGTCGGCGAACGTTGTGGCGATGTGGACGGTTTTATAGCGGTCAGCAAATACTTCGCCGAGGTCATGCAAAAGAGGCTGGGCATCGGTGAAGACAGAATGCATGTTGTGCCGGCTGGGATTCAGCCGCAGAGGTATGAACCGGACCGGGCAGCCCCGAAGGTGCCGACCGTCGGCTATCTTTCGCGAATGTGTCCGGATAAGGGACTAGACACGCTTGTTGAGGGCTTTGCGATACTCAAAGCTAAAAGTGGGCTTAGAGATGTCAGGCTGCGGATAGCCGGCGGGGCTACGGTCGGCGACAAGGCTTTTGTGAATCAAATCACGAAGGACCTGCACCGGCAGGGTCTGCTTGAATACGTGGAGTTCCTGCCGGATTTTGACTGGCCCGAAAGAGCTAATTTCCTGAAGAGTCTTTCTGTGCTGTGCGTGCCGGAGAAGCGTCCGGTGGCCGGTGGGGTCTATGTATTAGAGGCCTGGGCAACGGGCGTGCCGGTCGTTGAGCCGGACATGGGCGCCTTCTGCGAGCTTGTGGGCGAAACGGGCGGGGGGCTGCTCTATGAGCCGGGAAATACCGAGGCGCTGGCTGAGTCTCTGGAAATATTATTGTGCGATCGCCAGCGTGCTGTGGACATGGGACAACGCGGCAGAGACGCAGTCTGCAAGCAGTACAATATAGAACGAACCGCCGAGAGGATGGTGGAAGTATTCGATAAGGTTGCGAACAGGTATAGGTGAGATCGAAGATGCTTGAGCTGATACATGTAGCCAAAGATTATCCCTCACCCGGCAAGGCTGGAAGCTTCACGGTTTTGAAAGACATTACGCTGAAGGTCTCAGGGGGTGAGTCGCTGGCTGTGGTTGGCCCCTCCGGCAGCGGCAAGAGCACGCTTTTGAATATCATTGGTGCGTTGGACCGTCCCAGCCGCGGGAACGTCTTGTTGGACGGCAAAGATTTGGGCAAACTCGGAGATTCAGCTCTGGCCAAGCTACGGAGCGGGCGAATCGGCTTCGTGTTTCAACTGCACCATCTTTTGCCGCAATGTACGGTCCTGGAGAACGTGCTCTTGCCGACGATTGCGGCCGGAAACAGCAAATTACGAAAACAGGCCCGGACAAGGGCAGCTGAATTTCTTGAGCGGGTGGGTTTGACGGGTCTGGAGAATCATCGGCCGGGTGAGCTATCCGGCGGGCAACGACAGCGAGCAGCGGTGGTGCGGGCCTTGATTAACAAGCCTGAGCTTCTCTTGGCCGACGAGCCGACCGGCTCGCTCGACGCAGATAGCGCCGAAGACATATCCGATTTGCTCGTGGAGCTAAACCGCAGCGAACAAGTAACGCTGATAGTCGTAACGCATTGGGCAAAGTTAGCTGAGAAAATGGAAAAGGTGCTGTATCTGGCCGACGGATGCCTGAAAGAAAGAACAAATTCGGAATGAGTTTTATTAAACTCATCTGCAAAAGCCTTTCGTTTTACTGGCGGACGAACCTGAGCGTGCTGCTGGCGGCAGTGGTCACGGTTGCGGTGCTGTGCGGCGCGCTTCTGGTAGGCGATTCGGTGCGCTACAGCCTGCGGGCTGCGGCCGAGGCCCGGCTGGGAAGAACTGAATTCGCCCTGGCGGGTTCCACAAGTTTTTTTAGGTCCGCTTTAGCCGACGATCTGGCCAAGGAGTTGCAGGTGACGGTAGCTCCTGTTTTGCACATCAGGGGCCTGATCTCTAACAGTGATGGCTCTCGGCGGGCAAACAGTGTCCAAGTGCTGGGGGTGGAAGAGAGGTTTTATCAGCTCGGAAAAGCTGAGAATATGTTTGGTAGCCAATTAGGTGAAGGTGTCGTTCTGAACCGGCCTTTGGCGCAGAAGCTAGGAGTACAAGCTGGGGAAGAGGTCGTTCTTCGAATCGCCAAGCCCAGTCTGATGCCCCGGGATGCGCCAATTGGATCGGATGCGGATTTGTCGATCGCCTTTCGGATTACAATCACGGCTGTGGCGGATGAGTCGGCATTCGGGCGTTTCAGCCTGCAGGCTAATCAGAGCTGGCCTTTGAACGTCTTTGTGCCGCTTGAATGGTTGCAGGACAAGATCGGCCGAAGTGGACAGGCAAATGTAGTGCTGGTGGGGAAACAAACCGGGCAAGAGCTGCAACTGGAAGAAATCAACAAGACAATAGGGCGATGCTGGAGACTGGCTGATGCGGGACTTGAGCTGCGGAGACTCAGCGAGCAAGGATGTTTCGAGATACGCAGCAGACGAGTTTTTATCAGCGACAATCTGAGCGAAGCAGCTTTACAGGCAGCGGACGAATCGGTCGGTGTATTGAGCTATTTTGTCAACGAGTTACGCCTGGGCCGAAGGTCAACGCCCTACTCCATGGTAGCTGCGGTTGGGAACTCGGGTTCTAAATTCAGCAGCATCATTCCCGCTGGGATGAAAGATAATGAGATTGTCATAAACGAATGGCTGGCTGAAGATTTGGAGGCCAAGCAGGGAGACAGCATCGAGCTGACTTATTTCGTGGCCGGGGCGATGCGGAAGCTGACCGAACGGAAAGAACGTTTTGTTGTTCGTGGGATTGTGCCGATTGAAGGTGCTGCTGCTGATCGTGAGCTGATGCCAGAGTTTCCGGGCCTGGTAGATGTTGACAACTGCCGAGACTGGCAGCCGGGTATTCCGATAGACCTCGATAGGATTCGGCAACAGGACGAGGAGTACTGGGATAAATATAAAGGTACGCCCAAAGCATTCGTAACGCTGCAGGCCGGCAGGAATATCTGGGCCAACAGGTACGGCAATCTGACGGCAGTGAGGTATCCGTCGAATAGTGATCCCGAGAGAATAACGGAGAACATATTGGACGCAGTGGATCCGGCCTCGGTTGGATTGTTCTTCCAGCCCGTGCGGGCGGAGGCTTTTGAGGCGGCTGAGCAGGCCACGGATTTCGGCCAATTGTTTCTGGGATTCAGTTTCTTCCTGATTGCCGCTGCAGCTGTGCTGATGGGATTGATTTTTCTGTTTGGGATCGAGAGTCGGACCCAGCAGGTGGGAATACTCAAGGCCATGGGTTTTTCGGCAGGACAGATAAAGAGGCTATTACTCGCCGAAGGGGCGGTCTTGGCAGTTCTGGGGGCTTTTGGCGGAACGATTGGGGGCATGCTGTTGACCAAGGCTATGATAGGCGGGCTGGCTAGCATCTGGCGGACAGCAGTGAGCGGCAGTGTAATTACGTTTCACGCGGAGGTTTCGACGCTGCTGATCGGGGGTCTGATGGGAGTGGTGATATCTCTTGGGGTGGTTTGGCTGGCATTGGTCGGGAGACTGCGCAGCAGCGCCCATGAGCTTTTGGCCGGCTATCCGCGATGGCAGTTCTTCGGAGCTGGAAAGCTGCCTGCCGGTAAAGCAGGACTGTTATTAGCTGCTACTGCAGGAGCAGCAGCGGTGGCAGTGCTTTGGGTTATGGCGTTAAGCACAGGCAGGACGGCAGCAGGGGCTTTTTTCGCAGCGGGGGCGTTGCTACTGTTGGCTGGGCTTGGTCTGAGTCAGTGGCTGCTGTCTCTGCTTAGCGGCGGTCTGGAGCAACCGGCGGAGTCGCTGCCGGGCCTGAGTCTGCGGAATATGACCAGACGCCGCGGGCGGAGTTTGGCGGTGGTATGGCTGTTGGCCTGCGGAGTATTTCTGGTGGTTGCCGTCGGAGCTAACAGGCACGACCCGGCCAGCCAGGCCGGTGAAAGGCACTCAGGAACTGGCGGGTTTGAATTATTCGGTGAATCAACCGTCAGTATTTTGCATGATTTGAACAGTGCGGACGGGCGTAATAGGCTGGGACTGGAGGCGGATGAACTCGGAGATGTAGATATAATTCAATTGCGAAGCTACGAGGGAGATGAGGCGAGCTGCTTGAACCTCAACCGGGCCGGCAAGCCACGAGTGCTGGGCGTGAACCCGGAGCGGCTGGCATCGTTAGACGCGTTTGCTTTCACCAAAACTATCGAAAGCGCAAGCAGGAGTGACGGCTGGGAAATGCTCGAAGATCATTTTGGTCGGGATGTCGTGCCGGGGGTTGGGGACTCGGCCACTATAACCTGGGCCTTGGGCAAATCCGTCGGTGATAAAATTGATTACGTCGATCAGAGGGGCCGCCAGTTCAGCGTGCTGATTGTTGGCATAATAAAGACGTCTATTCTACAGGGCAGCCTGGTCATTTCGGAAGAGCACTTCGTGGAGCGCTTTTCAGGTGTGGAGGGTTACCAGACGTTCCTGATAGATGTGCCCGAGAAGAGACTCCCAGTTGTGATAAGTTCGCTGGGAAGGACGCTGAGAGACTTCGGCCTGGAATTAACACCAGCGGTAGAGAAATTGGCCGGCTTTATTGCAGTGGAAAATACTTACCTTTCGATATTTCAACTGCTGGGAGGTCTGGGCCTGGTGCTGGGCAGTGGCGGGGTTGGGCTGGTTGTTCTGCGCAATGTGTTGGATAGGCGCGGTGAATTAGCCATGCTGCGGGCGGTGGGTTTTGAAAGGAATTGGCTCACGCGAATGATTTTCTATGAGCATACAGCCATGTTCTCGGCCGGCCTGGTCATAGGTTTGGTATCGGGGCTGGTGGCTGTGGGGCCGGTGCTGATATCAGCGGGTGCTCAAGTTCCTTATCTGTCAGTGGCTCTTACGATAGCTGCTATCTTGCTGAGCGGCATGCTATGGATCTGGCTGGCGGCGACGCTGGCGATGAAAGGTGAGATGCTTGGGGCTTTGAGAAACGAATAAGGTCCATGTTCTAAAGTTGAGACAACATGAAGAAGTTCATTGCCAGCTGGATAGTCCCAATCGTCTTGGCTTTGGTTGGGGTGATGTTTGTGTATGTGTGGGTTAATCGCGATACGGCATCGGAGTTGAGCGAGAGGCTGCCAGGTACGACGGGGCCTGGGCTTTTGGCCGATGATGCCCAGCCGACTGGTCCGATTCAGGGCGAGTTGATTAGATTCGACGGTGTGGCCTCGGAGTTGCCAGGTAGTTGGCCTCGCTTCAGAGGAGAAAATTTCGACAACATAAGCCGTGAAGACTATGCCCTTTCGACGTCCTGGCCCGCCGATGGGCCGAAGGTTCTGTGGTCGCTTGACGTGGGCGAGGGTTATGCCGGGGCGGCTGTCTTGAACGGCAGGGCGTACGTTCTGGATTACGATAGAGAAAACAGTGCCGATGCTATCAGGTGCTTGTCTCTTAATGACGGGCGGGAGATCTGGCGCTACTCGTATCCGGTTAAGGTCAAACGAAATCACGGCATGAGCCGAACCGTGCCGGCTGTTACGGATAAATTTATAGTTACTCTGGGACCGAAGTGCCACGTTACCTGCTTGGATTCCCAGACGGGTGAGTTCCTGTGGATGAAGAATTTGGTTGGAGAATTCTCAGCGACGGTTCCGCTGTGGTACGCTGGCCAATGCCCACTGATAGATAACGGTAGAGCAATAATCGCTACCGGCGGAGATGCCTTGTTGATAGCCGTGGACTGTGCGACAGGGCAAATAGTCTGGCAAAGCCCGAATCCGCTAGGATGGAAGATGACGCACACGTCGATCATGCCGGCAGAATTCGCCGGAAAACGTATGTACATATATTGCGGTAGCGGCGGGGTTGCAGGAGTCTCGGCCGAGGACGGTAGCATTCTGTGGCAGACTACTGAGTGGAAGCTCCGAATTGCCATCGCCTCGCCTTTAGTGATAGGAGAGGGGAGGATTTTTCTTTCGGGAGGGTATAACTCTGGCAGCATGATGCTGAGGCTCAAAGAGGAACAGCACAAGATTGTGGCCGAGCAAATGTACAGACTCAGCCCGGAAGTTTTCGGTGCGCCGCAGCAGACGCCGATCTTTTATGAGGGCTACATTTACGGGGTTCGTCCGGATGGCCAGTTGGTCTGCCTGAGTAGCGCGGGGCGGGTGGTTTGGACAAGTAGCAGCGCTCATCGGTTCGGCTTGGGACCTTACGTCGTTGCCAAGGGCATGATATATGTCATGAATGACATGGGTGTGTTGACGCTGCTGAAGGCGACACCTGCGGGGTACAGGCAGCTGGCTCAGGCGAAAGTATTAGAAGGCCTCGATTCGTGGGGACCGATGGCTGTGGTTTCAGGAAGGCTGATATTGCGAGACCGGAAACGAATGATTTGCCTGGACATCTCAGGACAGTAGAATTCGGTTTACTAAAGTGCTATAATTGTCAGTTGGTCGAGCATTGGTTAATGGCTGGAGGCGCTTAATAATGAACTGTTCAGGTATCAGCAGGATTTCCGTGCTTGTGGGCTTGCTGATCGCAGCGGCTGTGGTTGTTGCAGTCGTTGCCTTAATAGGCATTGACGTTACGGGCCAGAAAGGCAGCGGGCTGGGCAGCGAGTTCAGCTATGACCTTGAGCAGATGGGGAAAATTGATCCGGCCCTAATTCTCTATCAAGAGTCAGCTGAAAGCATCAGCACAGGTTTCGAGAGGGCCCGGGCAATTGCGGTCGGGCCGGGGGACAAGGTGTATGTTGCCGGCGACAAGGCCATACGAGTTTTCGAACGGGCTGGTGCTCTTGCCGGTGAGATACCTTTAGCAGATGCACCTACATCTCTGACTGTAACGGCAGAGGGAACCATCTATGCTGGTGTAGGAGATCATGTGAAAGTGTGCGAGCTGGCCGGCAATAGATCGGCAAGCTGGCCGGGGTTGGGGGAGAAGGCAGTTTTAACCAGCATCGCGGTGGTCGGCAGCGACGTCTATGTGGCTGACGCACGCAATCGGGTGATTATTCGCTACGACAAGTCCGGCAAGCTGATAAATCGTATCGGCCAAAAAGACCGCCAGCGAGGTATCGGCGGTTTTGTGATTCCCAGCCCTAATTTTGATTTGGCTGTTGCTGATGACGGACTCCTGCGAGTGGTCAATCCCGGCAAACACCGCATCGAAGCCTATACGCCAGAAGGAGATCTGGAGTTCTGGTGGGGTAAGTTTTCGATGAAAGTTGAGGGCTTCTGTGGATGCTGCAATCCGATGAATTTCGCAATGTTGGCTGACGGCAGTTTCGTTACCAGCGAGAAAGGCCTGACTAGAGTGAAGATTTATGACCCGCAGGGAAAGTTCGTCGGCGTAGTGGCTGGGCCCCAGCAGCTGCTCGGACACGGTGATTCGAGCGTCTGCAAGACGGTGGCAGAGTGTCAGCAGGGCAGCTTCGATGTAGCCGTTGATTCGGCTGGTCGAATCCTGGTTCTGGATACACTTAGGAACGAAGTGAGGATATTCGTCAAGAAAAAGAGTAGTTCATGAGCCAAACAGAGCCTAAACATCCGAATCGTAGGGAATTGCTGGCCAGCGGATTGAGATACACTGCGTTGGGGGCGTTGGCCTGTGTCGGCGGGGCTGCGATGCTGAAGAGGCGACGGCTAGTCAAGGAGGGCAAATGTATCGGTGGGCAAATTTGCCGAGGGTGCAAAATTATTAAGCAGTGTTCGTTACCCCAAGCTTTGTCTGCCAAGAAAGTGTTAGGTAAAAGTAGTCATGGCTGAAAACAACAGCGATATGAACAGAAGAGAATTTCTAAAGACCGGCGCGGGCACAGCGTGTTTGGCCGGTCTGGGGGGCTTGGCCTGGCTGGCGGGGGGTAAGAAGAGTAAATCGCATACGGTCTGGCAACTCGACCCGCATGTGTGTGTATCGTGCGGAAACTGTGCGAATTACTGCGTTCTGGAGGTCTCGGCTGTCAAGTGCGTGCATGCCTTTGCCGTGTGCGGCTATTGCAACCTTTGCACGGGCTTTCTCAGTCCCGATCCGGTAACACTGGACAGTGGGGCCGAGAATGAGCTTTGCCCGACCGGAGCTATCAAGCGCACCTTCATTGAAGATCCTTATTACGAATACACGATTGACGAGTCTCTGTGCATTGGTTGCGGCAAGTGCGTAAAGGGCTGCAACGCGTTCGGCAACGGGTCGCTATTCTTGCAGGTTCGGCATGACCGGTGTTTGAACTGCAATGAATGCTCTATTGCGTTAGCCTGTCCTTCGGGGGCCTTCAAGAGAGTCCCTGCCGAGAATCCCTATTTGCTGAAGGACGTGAGCCACTCTTGAAGATACGCGTGCCTGTCATCTGGTTCCTGCTGAGTATTCTGCTGCTGCAAGGGGTGGCCTGTGGCATCGAGCGGTTTCCTCCTCCCGATTTCGAAAGCGGCCACCGGCTTCCTCAAACAACTACGCCGGAGCCGAGAGAGAACGTTCTGGAGTATCTGGACGTTGCGGTGCTCTTTCTGGCCCTGGTGCTAGCCAGCTATCTGGTGCTGAAACGACGCAGCCGTAAGTTGATATTCGTTCTGATGATCTTTTCCATAGTTTATTTCGGCTTTTGGCGAAAGGGGTGCATCTGTCCGATAGGGGCGATCCAGAACGCAGTGTTCACCGTTTTCGACGCGGACTATGCTGCCTCGATAACGGTGGTCCTGTTTTTGCTGGTCCCGCTGGCGTTTGCGCTTTTTTTCGGGCGGGTGTTTTGCGCGGGGGTCTGTCCGCTGGGGGCCATTCAAGATATTTTTCTGCTAAAGCCTATTAGCGTCCCGCCATGGCTGGAAAGTGCGTTGCGTCTGCTGGCCTATGCCTACCTGGGCCTAGCAGTTCTTTTTGCCGCCACGGGATGTGCGTTCATCATCTGCAGATATGATCCGTTCATTGGTTTTTTCCGGATGAGTGCCACTTTGAATATGCTGATAGTCGGGGCGTGCTTCCTGGTGGTCAGCATCTTCATCGGCCGCCCCTATTGCCGGTTCTTTTGTCCTTACGGGATTTTGCTCAGACATATTTCGCGTTTATCCAGGTGGCGAGTGCGCATTACC
>DAOVKO010000216.1 GCA_030631725.1 Actinomycetes bacterium
ATACCTTTTTGACCGCCTTGCGATCGTACCGGATCGCCTCATCAGGCACGAAAAGAAAGCCCGCCTTCTTTCCCACGTCGGGGAACGTCCGGAAGCCCCTGCAAACATCGAGGACCTTCGCCAGCATCGCGTCATCAGCCGAAGTCATGACCGGCTCGGAAGCCGGTCCCACAGATTGGGTAGCCGCGACCGTCCGAGAAGCCGGTCCCACAGATTGACCTGGCACAGACTTACCGGCCACAGGCTGATTGACCGCGAGGTAATCCTTGAACGCCTCCAGCAGCCGATCGGGCGAGAGCCGGGCCGCCCAGTCGGTATTGAATGCCACAAGCTTGTCACGATCGAACCGGGCGTTGGTCTTGCCGATCCGCTCGGTGCTGAACGCCGAGACCATTTCATCAAGCGTGAACCGTTCGCGATCATCACCGGTCGACCAGCCCAAAAGAGCGATGAAGTTGACCAGGACCTCAGGCAAGAAGCCGGCCTTGCGGAAGTTGTGCACACCGACGTCTGCTTCCCGCTTGGATAGCTTCTTACCCTGCATATCCATAATCAACGGCAGATGGGCGTAGCGGGGCTGCTCATATCCAAGAGCCTCACGCAGAACGATGTGCCGCCAGGTCTGAGCCAAAAACTCCTGCCCGCGAAGAATGAAATTAACACCCATCAAGGCGTCGTCCACGACGTTGGCCAAGTGATATGTCGGATAGCCGTCAGCCTTTTGGATAACGAAATCGTCCTGCTCGGCTGCGGCAACCCTGACTTGCCCGAAGACCTCGTCGTTTATGATTACGTCGTGGCCCGGACACTTGAAGCGGACCACTACAGGTTTACCAGTGGCCAGAGCCTTTTCAGCCTCGGCTGCGCTGGGCAGCGGATCCGGGCGCAGATAGCGAAAGGTCCGCTTCTGGGCCTGGGCCTGTTGGCGCAGGGCGTCCAGTTCTTGCGGGGTTTCAAAAGCGTGATAGGCCCAGCCGGCCTCGAGTAGTTTTTGAACGTGTTCGGCATATATATCCAGCCGCTGCGATTGTAGATACGGGCCATTGGGGCCGCCGACATCGGGGCCTTCGTCCCAGTCGAGGCCGAGCCATTTCAAGTCGCGAATAATCTTTTCAGTGCCTTCGGGGACGTTGCGGGCCTGGTCGGTGTCTTCTATGCGGAGGATGAACTTCCCGCCTCTGCCCCGAGCGATCAGCCAGTTGAACAGGGCCGTGCGAGCCCCGCCGACATGCAAAAAGCCCGTGGGAGAAGGAGGAAAGCGAGTTTTGAGAGTCGAGTCCACTGCCACAGAACTAACCAAAAAATAGAGAATAGTACCTATGTAAGGTAAATGTTAGGGTAAAAAGAGCCCAGGTCAAGGCAAAAACGGAGTATATCAATAAAAAACTTAATGGTCTAGTGAGCAATGGGTTTGTTGGGAGCAGATTTACCCGGGCCAAAAGCCAGGGACAGCTAGATTACGGCTAGATTTAGGTAAGCAGGCGAGTTGTGGTCTTGGGAATTATTTGTGAGCTTGACAGCGTAGTGTTCATCGCACGAGTTGGAGAGTTCCGATGAGTCGGTCGGTGGAAGGGACATAGGGAGAGGTGAGGATATCCGGACCGTAGTAGGGTACAGGTTGGATAATGATGGCCTTATCTCCACCATGGAGTTCAACGCTCATGACGCGTACGAAGCGCATGCCGGTTATGCTATATACCGTATTGGCGCCGCTTCCGGATATAGCACTATAGAGAAACACCCCGACCTTCTGGCCGATTTTGGTCTCCAAAGCATCTCCCATGCCGGCTTTTATACCGGGGTCGCCGAGAATGTCGTAGCTTACAGCACCATAGGTTATCGGCTCTGCGGATATCTGGTCGTAGAACTTGATCATAGGCTCACCGGTCAGATCGGTAAAGTCCTCGGCGCTAATACCATTGTTTATTTGTTCTACGATGGCACTAGTACCTGAACCTGAGCCTATGTGGAGAACACCAAAGTTGCCGGCCCCCTCCTCACCAGTGGAAGGGTCGGTCTTTGTAGGGAAAAGTTTGATCTCCGGTACACCGTCCATGGAGGTCGATACGCTGTCTGTGACGCTGTCAAAACTGTACTGATCTTCGCCGTTGCCGGCTACGATTTGGTCGTTCCATAACTGCTCATCGACGGCAAGGGGGATTGCACCAACACCTCTGATTGCTCCGATTGGTCTGGGGGCATAGGCATAGAAGCGGTCGTCGAGGACGGCTACGGCTGAAGCCGCCAGGGGCGAGGAGTTGATGCCCCACAGTGGAGCAAAGAAGAGTGGAATTTCGCCACCGGAACTGGCAGTTCTCCGAGCAGTAACCTGGACGGCGTTGCACTGGTCCAAGGGTACGATTTGCAAGGTAGCGCTGCGGTCGTGCGGATTGGCCAGATATCCGATGGTTATATCGGTATTGCGGTTGAGGACAACGCCCTGGCGGATGACCTGGTTCAACAGGGCGTATGATTCTGCCTGGCTGTAGATGTTCTCGGGGTATAGATGTTCACCGAAAGGTATGTCAGATCCACGGGCCAGGGCTTGAGTCGCGGCCAGAGCGGCGGCGTCAGCGGTGCGCTGGAGCTCGGCGCGAGCCACGTAAAGGTAGCCGATGTCCACCGCCAGGGCTGCGCAGCCCAGGAGAACCACGAGCATGACAGCGACCATGACGATGACAGCTCCCTTGGGCTGGGCCTGTCGGGGGTAAAAGCGAAGATCGGCGAGTTTATTAGAGTCTTGCATATTGACACACTTTGTACGTGCACCAAGTTCATAACGGCCCCTAGGCAAGGGGGCTTCTACGAGTCCTCTAGAAGGTTAACATGCATAATGCATGGCTGCATAGTCTTTGACAAGTGGGGGGTGTTTGAGAAGTCATCCTGCGGCGGCTAAATGGGCTAAGATCAATGATATTCGGCACTTGTGGCAGACTGGGGGCTGGAGGTACGTCAGGGCATCTTTGGAAAAGGATAATCTGCAAAGCAGTCGGGGCAAATATGAGTTTATGGGACGCAGCGATGAAGAACTCATCGCACGAGTTCGAGCGTGCCGATGAGTCGGTCGGTAGAGGGAACATAGGGGGAGGTGAGGATGTCCGGGCCATAGTAGGGCACGGGCTGAATGATGATGGCCTTCATGGTAACCTTACCGACCGAGCCGGAAAATTCCACGTTCATTACGCGTCCGAACTGCATATATGATATGTCGAAGACGGCATTGGAACCTTGCTCGGTGACGCTCCTGTAAAGGAAGAAACCCACCACTTCACCAATCTTGTCCTGCATGGCATCTTCGACGCCGGCCCTAATGCCTGGATCTCCTAGAACGTCATAGCTCACAGCATTATAGGTCACCGCCTCTCCCGAAACTTGCTCATAGAATTTTATCATCGGCTCACCAGTCATATCGGTGAGGTCATCGGCGGTAATACCATTGGCTATCTGGCGCACGATGGTACTAGTACCCAAAGCGCCCTGGCTCGAGCCTATATGGAGAAGTCCAAAGTTTCCGGCTCCGGCTCCTTCGTCGTCCGGCTGGCCACCGTGGCCGGAGGGACCGAGTTGGGTGGGGAAGAGTCTGATCTCCGGGATATCGTCCGACAATA
>DAOVKO010000023.1 GCA_030631725.1 Actinomycetes bacterium
GACTACTTGGCCGCTGTCAGACTCGACGGCCTCCAGAATAACTTCGACCTTTCGGCCGGTGGTAGCCTCTTCGGGATCGTCGAACTCGGAAAGGTCGACCAAACCCTCGGATTTCAAGCCCACCTCAATGACTACATCGTCACCGGCCCGCCCGATGATGGTGCCGGTCAGTAAGCTACCGGGGGAGAAGTTTTTGATGGCGTCGTCAACTACGGCATCCATATTGCCCTGAACAACGTCAGACCCCAGGGCCTCACTGAGGACGCGGTCGATTTGCTCGTCAGAGACCTCGAATTGTCGCATAATGCTCTTGTCAACCATAAAATCGTCTCGTTCACTCGTGATAGATTCGAAACCGAAAATAGCTCGAAACAGGACCGCTGAGGCTCACGTTACCCCGGCAGGTCCTTATAATTTCGAACCCAGAGGACCGATAAACAGCACTGGCAAACCGATAAGCCGGATTCCAAGTGCGGGAAGCTAAACAAGTAGTATAGCAGGGGCAGGAATATATTCCACAGCTTTTTCAAAGAAAAAGGGGGCCGGGCCCTCTTCTGTTATTCTTGTCTGAGGTTGCGGACGAATTCTTCGATGGCCCAGTCTGGGGTGGAGGCCCCGGCGGTAACCCCGGCTACGGTTTTGCCCCGGATGTATTCTCGGCGGAACTGCAACCAGGATTCCAGGTGGTAAGTGCTGACTCCCTGTGCGGCACACAATTCGGCCAGGCGGGCGGTGTTGGCGCTCTGGCGGCCTCCGAGGACGAACATGACCTGAACCTGTTTGGTGACTTCCAGAGCGGCCTGCTGCCGGGCGTGGGTGGCTTGGCATATGGTGTCAACCACTTTTACCTCGGCACATCCGGAAGAGACCACCAGGCCAACCATCCATCCGAAAGCAGTAAGCGAAGAGGTGGTCTGAGCGATGATTCCCAAACGTCGGTGCCCGGCGATTTTTGGCAGATCCGACTTGTCGTTGAGACAAATAGCACCGGGGGCGTAGGCCATCACCCCACGGACTTCCGGATGATTGGGGTCGCCGACTATCAGAACCTGATAGCCCTGGTCGTGCAACTGCTTGACTATGTTCTGGGCTCTTCTGACCAAGACGCAAGTGCCGTCGATAACTTCCAGGCTGCGGCGTTGGGCTTCGCGGAATATGCCCGGCGACTCGCCGTGAGAGCGAATCAGCACGGCAGCCCCGTCTGGGACCTTGGCCAAGCTGTCGGTTACCTTGAGCCCCTGCTTTTGCAATCTCTCGACGACCTGAGGATTGTGGATTAGCGGGCCAAGGCTGTATACGCTTTTGCCCCGTTGGAGGGACTGCTCGGCCAACTGGACGGCCCGCTTAACTCCGGTACAAAAACCCCGAGGTTCGGCAACAATTACTTTCACAAGTAGTCCTCTACGGGCAGGTAAGAGTATGGCTTTCGTCCGTAACGACGGCGGAGGCGGTGCTGCATTTCTTGCTGGCGCTGGAAGATTATCTGTGCTGCGGCCTTGTCTCCGAGGTCTGCTATCTGCTGGGCGGTTATGGGCTGGCCGAACATGACCCGAATAGTGCAGAAGCGCCATAGCTTGCGGCTTCTGGGCCAGGCTTCAAAAGCGCCGTCTATAACCACGGGAATCAAGGGGACTTTGGCCTTTCGGGCCATCATAGCCATGCCGGGCTGCAAGGGAGCAATACGCCCGTCGTGGGTTCGAGTGCCTTCGCCGAAGAGTAGAAGCAATTGGTCGTCTTTGAGTCGGCGAAGGGATTCCTTGATGGCAGCCAGATCGACAGTGTCGCGTTTGACGGGGAAGGCATTTACCGAACGAATAAGCCAAGCGAAGGCCCGCTGACGAAAGAGCGAATCACGGGCCAGGTAGTGCACCTCTCGCCAAAGGCACAGACCTACCACCATGGGATCAAGAAAACTCTGATGGTTGCTGGCCAGTAGGGCCCCGCCCTGGGTAGGTACCTTTTCGCGACCGAAGCTACGGATACCGAAGGCGGTGATGGCGACTATCTGGCAGAGCCCTCGCCAGCAGCCGTACCAAAGTCTGTGAGCCAAGCCGTCGTACTCGCTCATTGCTTTGATTGCCTCTGTTCAAGAGTTGAGAGGATACGTTGGACGTGACGAGCTAATTCATCGACCATCTTCTCGACGCTCATATTAGTGGTGTCGACAATTATTGCACCGGGGGGCACTTCCAGAGGGGCTGTGCTGCGGGTGCTGTCGCGAGCATCCCTGGTTTGTATGCCGGAGAGTATCTGCTCATAGGTAACGTTCTCGCCGGAGCTCTGGAGCTGTTGGTAACGTCTGCGGGCGCGGGTGGCGGGGTCGGCGTCGAGAAAGAACTTGAGCTGGGCGTGGGGAAAGACAACGGTTCCCTGGTCGCGGCCCTCAGCGACGAGGGGGGCGAGTTTTCTGGCCAGCTTCCGCTGACGCTTGACCATTTCGTCGCGGACGCCTCGGCGGGAGGCAATAAAGTGGGCGTTCTCGGTTACCTCGACGGTGCGGATCAGCTCGGTGACATCCTGGCCACAGATGGTGACCTCTGTGCCGTGGGCAGTGGGGACCAGGTCCAAATCTATCTGCTTGGTCAAATTGATGAGCTCGGCAGAGTCTCTGAGGTTTAAGCCCTGACGCAAGGCCTGGAAGGTGACGGCCCGGTACATGGCTCCGGTGTCGAGGTGTGCAAAACCAAGCCGCTGGGCCAACTTGCGGGCAGCTGTGGATTTGCCGGAGCCGGAGGGCCCGTCTATGGTGATCACCCTAATGCTCTGTTTTGCGCTTTTAGTCATCCGCTGAAATTTCTAGGACAGCAGGTCAAAAATATCAAAATTGCATATCAAAATTCAAAAAGTTCTAAAACACGTGCCCCGACGTCCCGATCGCTTTGACTCTTACATTTTGATTTTTTATCTGTCATCTTGCATTTTGATATTTGATATTTGATTTTTCCAGCTTGGGTTTGAGAAACTGTCCGGTGTAGGATTTACGGATTTTTACAATTTCCTCCGGCTGTCCCAGGGCAACGACTTGTCCACCGGCATCGCCACCTTCAGGACCCAAGTCCACAATATAATCGGCATGCTTGATTACGTCCAGATTGTGCTCGATGACCACGACGGTGTTGCCCAGGTCGACCAGGCGGTTAAGGACGTTGAGCAGATTGTGAATGTCGGCGAAATGCAGGCCGGTGGTCGGCTCGTCAAGGACATAGAGGGTGTGGCCGGTGGAGGTTTTGCCCAACTCGGTGGCTAACTTAACCCGCTGGGCTTCGCCGCCACTAAGGGTAGTGGAGGACTGGCCGAGGGTCATGTATCCTAAGCCTACGTCGTTGAGGGCTCGGAGGAGCTGCTTGATCTTGGGGAAGTTTGCGAAAAAGGCCAGGGCCTCTTCGACTCGCATGTCCAGCACGTCGGCAATGTTCTTTCCCTTGTAACGAATCTCGAGGGTTTCGCGGTTGTAGCGGGAGCCTTTGCATTCCTGGCAAACCACGTAGACGTCGGGGAGGAAGTGCATCTCGATCTTGCGTGTACCTTGTCCGCGACAGACCTCGCAGCGTCCGCCCTTGACGTTGAAGCTGAATCGACCAGGTTTGTAGCCGCGAATCTTGGCCTCGCGGGTTTTGGCGAAGAGCTCGCGAATAAGGTCGAATACCCCGGTGTAAGTGGCTGGGTTGGAGCGAGGGGTTCGGCCGATGGGGCTTTGGTCAATTTCGATTACCTTGTCAACGGCACTGGTGCCCAGGAGCCTGGCGTGCTTACCGGGTTTGTCGCGGGAGCCGTAAAGCCGGCGTCTCAAAGCCCGTAACAGGGTTTGGCTAACCAGGGTGCTTTTTCCCGAGCCGGATACGCCGGTGACGCAGCAGAACACACCCAAGGGGAACTTGACGTCGATATTCTTGAGGTTATTCTCTGCAGCGGCGCGTACAGTAATAGCCCGGGTAAGGCGTACAGGACGACGGCGGGGGGGGAGCTTGATCTGCTCTCGGCCGGCGAGATAGTTGGCGGTAGAGGATTTCCGGCAACGAAGGACCTTCTTGAGGTCGCCCTGGACGACGACGCGTCCACCGTGGCTGCCGGCGCCGGGGCCCATGTCGATAATATGGTCGGCAAAGGTGATAGTCCCCTCGTCGTGCTCGACGACCAGAACGGTGTTGCCGATATCGGTAAGGCTGCGGAGGGTGTCGAGGAGCCTGCGGTTGTCCCGCTGGTGCAAGCCGATGGTCGGCTCATCGAGGACGTAACAGACACCGACCAGGCCGCTGCCCACCTGAGTGGCCAGGCGGATGCGCTGGGCCTCGCCGCCGGAGAGTGTGCTGCTGATACGGTCCAGACTGAGATAACCGATACCCACATCGGACATGAAACCCAAGCGGGAACGAATCTCCTTGAGCACCTGGTGGGCGATTTTCTGCTTTTCGACGCCCAATTTGAGCTTCTCAAAAAACTCCCGAGCCTGCCAGATGGTCATCTTAACCAGCTCATGGATGCCCACAGAGTCGAGCTTGACGTTGAGGGCCTCGATGCGCAGGCGATGGCCATTGCAAACCCGGCAGGGCTGGGCGGAAATATACCTGTGCAGGCGAGCTTTGACGTGCTCGCTATCGGTCGAGCGCCATCGGCGGGTGAGATTGGGGATTACCCCCTCGAAGGAAGCACCGTACTCGTTTTCCTGCTCGGAGTCTGTGCCGTGCAGGAGTATCTGACATATCTGTTTACTCAGCCGCTTGTAGGGGGTGTCGGGGCTAATACCAAATTTCCTGCAAAAACGCCGTATGAGGCGGTTGTAGAAGATGTTCATCCGCTTGCCGCCGTGGCGCCAGGCGTTGATGGCTCCGCCGGAAAGACTCAGGTCGGTGTGGGGGACGACCAGGTCGGGGTCGAACTCGAGGATGGTGCCGAGCCCGTCGCACTCGGCGCAGGCCCCGTATGGTGAATTAAAGCTGAAGAGGCGCGGAGACAACTCGGGAAGACTTACCTCGGTGTGCACGGGACAAGCGTATCGCTCACTGTAGAGCTGGTCCGTCCAGCCGTCCGAATCGGTCTTGCCGGGCTCGTCGGCTCCTTCGGATGAAGCAGCGTCCTGCCTGGCAACGATGACCAGACCTTCGGAGAGCTTTAGAGCGATCTCCAGGGAGTCGGCTAATCTGGTGCGCACGGCGGGTTTGACGAGCAGGCGATCGACGAGGACCTCGATGGTGTGCTTGCGGCGCTTAGGCAGCTCGGGGACGTCGCGGATGTCGCAGACTTTCCCGTCCACACGGACGCGGACGAAACCCTGACGTTGAGCGGCTCGAAAGACCTCGCGGTGCTCTCCCTTCTGCCCGCGAATCAGAGGGGAAAGGATTTGGATGCGCGTGCCTTGGGGCCAAGAGAGAATGCTGTCGGTGATTTGCTCGACGGTCTGTGACTGGATCTCTCGGCGGCATTTCCAGCAATAGGGCGTGCCGACACGGGCGAAGAGCAGGCGAAGATAGTCGTAGATTTCCGTGGTGGTGGCGACAGTAGAACGCGGCGAGCCGCCGGCTGAGCGCTGCTCGATGGCTATGGTGGGTGGCAAGCCCTCGATGTGATCGACGTCGGGTTTGGTCATCTGCTCGAGGAATTGGCGGGCGTAGGCCGAAAGGCTCTCGACATACTTTCGCTGGCCCTCGGCGTAGATGGTGTCGAAAGCCAGCGAGCTTTTGCCTGAGCCGCTCAGCCCGGTGATGACCACCAGCTTGTCGCGGGGGATGAGCACATCTATGTTCTTGAGGTTGTGCTGCTTGGCCCCCTGAATGTGAATGGCTCGTTCCATGCTTTGGCTTCCCAGGCCCAGTCCGGCGGATAGTCGGGCTCTGCTATCCGGGCAGACTATTTCAAACTAACCATTCTACCACTATCTGGGCGGATAGACAAGCTCCACAATCGCCACCATTTTGGCTTGCAAAGACCCCTTAGAACAATATAATAGCCCGTTTGCCTGATTGGTTTTTACCGTTTATGGTGTTCTTGCCCTTGCTGCCGGGAGACTCGCGTTGTTCGAGACCCTCTCAGAGAGGTTTTCCAAGGCCATTCGCCGGCTCTCTGGCCGTGGTCGAATCAGCCGCGCCAACATCACCGACGCCATGGGCGATGTCCGCCGGGCCCTGCTCGAAGCGGATGTTAACTACACGGTAGCAAAAGAGTTCTGCGATTCCGTCGTCGAAAAAGCCATCGGCGCCCACATCCTCGAGTCCCTCCATCCCGGCCAGGTAATGGTCAAAATCGTCAATGACGAGCTCACCAGCCTGATGGGCCCGGTGGATTCGCGAATCTATTTTGTTTCTCCGGGCCCCACGGTCATTATGCTCGCCGGCCTCCAGGGCTCTGGCAAAACCACCACTGCCGCAAAGTTGGCCAAATACGTAATGGCCCAGGGTAAGAAACCGCTCCTCGTCGCCGCCGACCTGCAACGGCCCGCCGCCGTTGACCAACTGGAAATCCTCGCTCAGCAGATCAAAGTCCCTGCCTACTGCGATCGCCGCAGCAAAGACGCTGTCACCCTCTGCCGGTCTGCGGTAAACCGCGCTTCCTCCACTGGCCAGGATGTTGTTATCCTCGATACCGCCGGTCGGCTGCACATCGACGCCGACCTTATGGCCGAACTGCGAAACATCGTCAAAGTCGTCAACCCCCAGCAAATCTATCTCGTCTGCGACGCCATGACCGGACAGGACGCCGTCAACTCCGCTAAGGAGTTTAACGACCAGCTCGAGCTCGACGGGGTTATCCTGAGCAAAATGGACGGTGACGCCCGCGGCGGCGCTGCCCTGAGCATCAAAGCCGTCACCGGAAAGCCCATCAAGTTCATCGGTGTCGGTGAAAAGCTCGACCGCCTCGAAGAATTTCACCCTGACCGCATGGCCGGAAGAATCCTGGGCATGGGCGATGTCGTCAGCCTGGTCGAAAAGGCCCAGGAGCACTTTGACGCCGAAGAAGCCGAAAAAATGCAGGAAAAGCTCCTCTCCGACCGCTTCACCATGGATGACCTGCTCAAACAGCTCCAGGCCATTCGTAAAATGGGACCCCTGGGCGATGTCCTGAAGATGCTCCCCGGAATGGGCTCCCAGATGAAAAACATGCCCGCCCTGGACGAGCGTGAACTGGACCGCACCCAGGCCATCGTCCAGTCCATGACCAAGGCCGAAAGAGACGACCCCGAAATGGTCGATGCCTCTCGTCGCCGACGCATCGCCGGCGGTTCCGGAAGCGAACCGTCTGACGTAGCCGAGTTGATAAAGACCTTCGGCCGAATGCGACACATGGTCAAGTCCTTCTCCGGCCAGGGGCTCTTCGGCGGCAAGGGCATGTTCGGCAAGATGAAAATGGCCAAGCAGCTCAGTTCCATGGATTTGTTCTCCGGGCAGGCCCAGTTCAAACGAAAGCAACGCAGCAAGAGAAAAAAGTCGAGCCGAAAACGCCATCGACGCTAGTATCAAAAGTGAAGTCCGATTACGGGAGATAAAAACGTGGCTGTTAAACTAAGGCTAAAACGCACCGGCAGGCGGCACCTGCCCTGTTACAGGCTAAACGCCGTCGATTCCCGGGCCCCGCGCGATGGACGGGTCATCGAGGAGCTCGGATTGTACGATCCGCTCCAAAAGGATCCCGATAAGCAGATTAATTTCAAACGCGAGCGCATCGAGTATTGGCTCAGTGTCGGAGCTCAGCCTACCCAGACCGTCGCGAATCTGTTGGAAAAGGCCGGCATTCTCGCGGAACGCTGAACCTGTTCTGCTGGTGAGCGTCTCGTCAGGTTTGACCAATGCGCATAGATGTTCTTACTCTTTTTCCGGAGGCTTTTGAAAGTATACTGAAGGTCAGTATAGTCCAGCGGGCCCGGCAAAAAGGCCTGCTGCGGATCGTCCTGAGCAACATCCGGGATTTTGCCCGCGATAACTACCGGAGCGTCGACGACAAGCCCTACGGCGGCGGGCCCGGCATGGTCATGATGTGCCAGCCGATCTTCGATTGTCTTGAGCAGGTCGAGGCTGCTGAGGCCACTAAGGGCCGCAGAATCCTGCTTACTCCCCAGGGTCAGCCTTTTACGCAGGAGCTGGCTGGCGAGTTGGCTCAGGATGAACGTCTGATCCTGATCGCCGGCCGATACGAAGGCTTCGACGAACGGATTAGAATCGCTCTGAAACCTTTGGAACTATCCATAGGAGATTACGTATTGTCTGGCGGGGAAATTCCCGCTATGGTTATTATTGACGCCGTAACAAGGCTCTTGCCCGGCGCCCTCGGCGACGAGACTTCGATCGAGCAGGAATCTTTTGCCGCCAGCCTATTGGAGTATCCACAGTATACGCGCCCCGAGGTTTTCCGTGATCTGCGCGTGCCAGAAGTGCTGCTCTCCGGTCACCACGCCAATATCCGAGACTGGCGACTGCAACAGGCCCGCGAACGAACTGCCCAGCGTCGGCCTGATCTCTTGACCGCACCCTCGAACAGCAAACAGGAGAAACAAAGTGACTTCCAGGATAATCGAAAAAGTTGAACAGGCTTACATCAAGAAGGACCGCCCCGAGTTCAGCGTCGGCGACACCGTCAGCGTATCCGTACGCATCGTCGAGGGTCAGAAAGAACGCACGCAGGTCTTCAGCGGTACGGTCATCTCCCGCAAGGGCAAAGGCCTGAATGAAATGTTCACCGTCCGCCGCATCGTTAACAACGAAGGTGTCGAGCGCATCTTTCCCCTTAATTCTCCTCAAGTCTTGGCTGTCAAGGTCCTACGCTCCGGACACGTCCGTCGGGCCAAGCTTTATTATCTCAGAGATCGCATCGGCAAATCCGTCCGCTTGCGCGACAAACAAAGGGGACTCGCCCCCAAGAAAACCGCCAAGGCCGACTAACCGCCCGAAGAAGCCTAGCTTAATGGATCGGCTCCCCCATAGCACCGCCAAGGGTCAGCAGGGGCAAAAGCTGGCCGAGAAATTCCTCAAGAAAAAGGGCCTGCGCATCCTGGCCCGCAACATTAACACCGGCCCAGCCGAGATCGACCTGGTTGCTCGCCATCGCCGCGAACTCGTCTTTATTGAAGTCCGCAGTCGCTGGTCCGAATCCGAGGTCAGGCCCGAAGAGACCGTCAACCGCTCCAAACAGCAGCGCCTTATCCGCGGCGCTCAAGCTTTTCTAAAGTCGCGCCGCTGGGAGGACCGTCCCGTCCGATTCGACGTCGTAGCCATTGATGGCTTTACCGACCCCCCAGTCATAAGATATATCCCCGACGCCTTTTCCCTCTGATACATCAAGGAATTCAGGACTACTCCTGACGACACACACTGTCAAGGCTGTCGAACAGAAATCGTTGTCGTCGAGCATCCGGCTCCCCGAGCCAATCCCCGGCTATGTGGCAGGAGCCGTTAGCTAGATCGCCATTCTTGCACGCGCATATGGAAGTGGCAATACTGTATTGCTGGGCGATCTGCTTGACGCAGCTGTAGATTTTCCTTCGCAGCGGCGCCGGAGGCATTATTACGGACGTTCCTGCACCGTGCATTGTAAGTGTCGGGCCAGACTCATAGTGGCTCAGTAAAATGTCCAAGGCACGCTTGTCCCGCACGTGGCCCTTGAGCGTCCGAATGATGGGGGGCCTTAGGAAGGCTGTGCTGATAGCGATTTGTTTAACTCCGATGCTGGCGATGGCGTTGAGCAACTCGTTTAGATCTTCAGCGTCGTCCGTCAGTCCCGGCAATATCGGATCGATGCGAATGCGTGTCGACACGCCAGCCTCAATGAGCCTTTTCGCTTGAGATAGGCGAACCTCTGGCGTGGCCGCCCTCGGCTCGAAGATTTTTAACAGTTCTGTTTTTAATGTTGTTATTCCAATCCCCGCCTGAACCAGAGTGCTGTTAGCACAGAGTAAGCTCATGTGCCGATCCGGAATGCGTCCCTTCGTTAGCAAGGCTACGCCGGTCTCGTTGCTGAACAAATACTCGAAGACATTGTAGGCCAAAGCCAGTACCTCGGGGACCGGCTGGAATACGTCGCTTGATGGACTAAAATAGACAGCCCGCGGGCGCTTACGCTTACGCGGCAATTCGTCCCGAAGCTTCTCCAACGTGTTTTCATAAAGCCTCACTCGCCCTTGCCCTGGATTTTGACTGTAGCTGCGAGCGTAGCAGTATAAGCACTGATGCGCACAACCCGCCGTTAGATTGATCGTCGGCAACTTCGAAAGACAGGCCAACTGCGATGGCGCCAGCACGGCTGCCTTGCGCTTAGCTTTGATGACTTCGGTCATTTAGCCAGACTCCTGTTATCTTAGTTACGGCACACGGATCGCTTTTACGCCACCACGCTTTAGTACTTCGCCTGTAACTCCTTCCCGATCACATGAAGGGCTTCCTCCTTTCAAATAGGCTCGCCGAGCACCTACAATTTCCGCAATTTCCAATGTGTATTTTGCGCCATTGATATGAAATTGTGTCACATCCTCTCCCGTCTCAGGGGCAATTAGGCGTAATCCCTCATCAAGAACCGCTGCTCCAGTGCCATGAAGTGTCTCAGAAGTCCTTGGCGTTGGCATACCGCCAAGCTGTTCCGGACAAACCGGAACCAACACATATCTTTTCTTCAAACGTTCGATGAGTTTATCACGCCTTTTTGGCCTGCGTCCGTGCCAGCGACACGGAATCCCAAGCAAACAAGCACTGATAAGGACAGGTTCAGCATTAATACGGCAATCAAAAAGACAACCATTACGATACGACTCCTCCTTTTCCATTGTATTACCTCTCCAAGACGGCTCACAGTACGCAGTTGCATCGGCCGAGACTGCTGGTTAGGCCCAGGCTTTCGAATACAGAACGCTCCTCCAAGCAAAGACTGACATCAAGTTCCGGCTGATACCGGCGAATTACCGATATGAAATGACCATACATCTTGAGCCTCAGGGATTTTGGATAACGACTGCGGCCATCTGGCAAATTCTCTTGATTACTGCCCAGCGCTTGCGAAATCACATTGTCTGGCCCCAGCTTGTTTTCCGTCAGTCGCAATGCAGCTGGATAACTACACAATCCGCCCAACGTGATCCGTTCGAACTGGACATTTTCGAGTAGTTCTGAGAGAAAATCCGCATAAACTTTCTCCCATTGCTCAACAGGGATAATCGGCATGATAACCGCCCGGATCGGATATCCTGCAGCAGCACATTTTTTCATGGCCTTGATGCGATCGGTAACTGACGGCGAATGTGCCTCAAACTGCAAGCAAACACAAGCAGGATTCAGGCTCCAAGACAGAATCGTATGTCCCCGGTGGTCAAGCTTCAGCAGATTATCTACATCGGCTGACTTGGTGAGCAGTGTTTGCCTTGCCCAGGGATGCTCAGCGAAGAATGGAATAATGATTTGCGAATAGCCAGTGAGCGGATCCAGGGCCAAGCCGTCCTGAAGCTTGCCAAGATAAAACGCTGTGGGCTTGGCAAGTTTGTTGGCGATGCCATCAATCTGATTCAGTATATCCCATAGATTCAGGAATATCTTCACCGTCGGCGAAAACTTCACGCCCGGCGTGCCAGCCAGATAGCAGTATTTGCAATCGTATGGGCAAAAGCCATAGGGCGAAAAATGCCAATAGTTCGGACAAGTATTGTCCTGCTCCTCGCTAAGGCGGACCGCGCTGTTATGTTCGCCGAACACTAAGGTTTGCTTGCCACGGTAATGAAGCTGCAGGGAATTGCTGTCATCCAGGCTAATCCGGTTATGAGGCGTGTCGAGTTCTTCGATAACCTCCCCAGCCGGGTAGAGCTTGCATATTCGCTCAACAAGATCCCGACGACGTGAGTTGCTAAGGCTACCTTTGCCTAGAATAATCCGCTCAGGCTTAAAGAACTCAACCCGCCTTGGACTAGAAACACGATCAGGATTGTCAAAAAGAGATGGAGCGATTACATATCCCCTACTTGCGCTTGGCACAGTGGACTCTTACCGCAGACGATGGTTTTGAACATAAGAGCAATGCAAACGACGCCGTCTGCAAAGCCCCAGTATTGATACCCTAACAAATTCCTAACACAAGTCGAGCACATTTTGAAGAATAATTGGCCTGGCAGCGGCCAGTCCAACCCGCTATCCTCCAGGAGTGAGCCAACGGACTATCTGTAGCTGGGGACCTCTGTGATAACTGATTCTGACCTGCATCTACCCGGCCTCACTGATTCTCACTGCCACCTCACCTCTGCCGAACTGAGTAAGGACATCCCTGCAGTCCTGGACCGCGCCCGCACCGCCGGCCTGACCCGCCTGCTAACCGTAGGCCAAGGCCTGGAAGATTCCGCTGATGCCATCGAGCTGGCCCGCCGCTACCGGCACGTCCGCGCTGCGATAGGTTTTGGCCCTCACGGCGCAGGCAGCGTATCCAGTGACCATTTTGAAAAGCTCGCCGCTCTTGCCGGGGCCCCCGAGGTAGTCGCTCTGGGCGAAGCCGGCCTGGACTACCACTACGACCACTGTCCCAGAGACATCCAACGCTCGGTCTTTGCTCAGCAGGTCAGCTTAGCCGCTCGGCTGGACCTGCCGCTTATCATCCACTGCCGCGATGCCTGGAACGATTGCCTCGCCATCCTCGACAATAACAGCCCCAGCTCAACCAACGGCGTATTTCACTGCTACACCGGCTCGCCTGAGTTAGTACCGCAATTGATTAAGCGGGGTTTTTATGTATCTTTTGCCGGTATGGTCACGTTTGACAAGGCCAATGACTGCCGAGCCGCTGCCAAAAAAGTCCCCCCCAACCGGCTGCTCATCGAAACCGACGCCCCTTACCTCGCCCCCGAGCCCCTCCGCAATGCTAAGCCTAACGAGCCGGCCCTGCTGGTGCACACCGCTCGCTTTCTCGCCCAACTGCTCGATATGTCTGCGACTGAATTAGCCCGCCTGACCACCGGCAATGCCGCCGATTTGTTCGGCTGGTAAACCAACTGAACAGTTGAACAGTAGACCGCAGGAGAAAAGGCCTTTCTGTGTATCCGGATCCTGGCTGAATCGCGGCGTAGCCGCGAAGTGCTCTCCTGTCTACTTTCTCCTTTCTCCTGCTCTAGTTGACTCACCTTTGGTGAGTCAACTGACCCCGACGGGATTTGAACCCGTGTTGCAGGGTTGAAAACCCTGTGTCCTGGACCTGACTAGACGACGGGGCCCTCGGCCCATAACAATGCGAGCAGCTTTCCGCTGCTACAGCCCCAGCTTACCTCCCCCTGCTCCGCTAATCAAGCTTTTTATAACCCCTCTGGCCCCCGAAAATACTTTTGCCTTGATTCTCCCACTTGCTATAATATCTCCGTCCCATCTGTACCGTCCGTAAACGCGCATCAACCGCGACCGTCTGATTGAAGTTATTGGGGTATAACTTATCAAGGAGTTTCGCCATGATTAGAAGAGCCAAACAGTTCACCGTATGCCTGCCCAACAAGCCCGGTGTCGGGGCCAAATTCTTCTCTGCTCTGGGCAAGACCAATCTGATGGCCGTTTCCGTCGTGGACAGTGTTGACTGCTCCACGGTCCGACTGGTAGCCAGCAATGCCACTCAGGCGGCCAAAGCCCTGGCCAAGGTTCGCATCTGTGCCACTACTCAACCTGTGCTCGTCGTGGATTTACCCAATCTGCCCGGTGCTTTGTTGAAGATTTGCCGCAAGCTCGCCCGGGCCAAGGTCAACATCGAGTATTTCTATGGTTCGGCTGGGTCCAAAGCCGCCGATGCCCCGGTGGTCCTCAGGGTAAGTTCCATTGCCAAAGCCATGCAGGCCCTGAAGTAGACACCTCGCTGCTTGATCTGTAGTAGACGTTGTAAATCTAAAACTCCGCAGTCAAGGGTTCGTGCCGTGCAGTCGTTTCCGGAGGACTCCCGCGGGGGGCTATCCCCCGCTACCCCTGCGCGCCACATTGGGAGTTTCACTCAAGCCGAAATGCCTGTAGTGAGGAAGCCTAAAAGCAATGCTTTTACACTTATCGAACTACTCGTGGTCATCTCCATTATCGTCCTTTTGACTTCTTTGCTCGTGCCTGCCGTCCAAGGGGCCCGCGACCAGGCTCAGCTCACCGTGTGTCTGAGCAACCAGCGAAATCTGGCCGTGGCCATGCGCCTCTACGTCGACTGCTTCAACGGTGCATTACCCGGCTCGCCCAATACCTCCGGCGTCGGCCCCCAACAAACTCCCCCCGACACCACCGTTGCCAGTAACGCCTTTGATTACGCCTCGCCCCTTTTGGCCTTTTTGGATACCCCCGTCCCCGCCAACCGGGCCCGCCGACAGGAGCTCACCCGCCTGGGCGTCTTCAAATGCCCAGCCAACAGCTATGAGTCTGCACCCTGGAGTGGTCCTGAGTTCATTCCTGATGCTGCTGACTTTACCACCACCCAGGCTGCCAGTTATCTTACCTGTTGGAATTTCCTCCTGGCCGGCGACGCCTACGCCGGTGCCCAGATAGTCCCCGGCGTGACCTATTGGCTCTACGGCGCGAGTTGGGCTGAAGTTCTCCCCAGAGACTATCTTCCCAAAATCACGACTATAGGTTCACCCGCCAAAAAGATATTCGTGGCCGACGCTGCCCGCTATATCGACGCAACCGGCAAGTATACCTATGATATCGGCTACGTTTTTTTTGGAGCTGGCAGTTATTCCGGCTCCGGAGCCTGGTGGATTGGTTCACGCGAATATGGCCAGGACTCTCCCGCCGCGGATTACTCTTATCGCCACAACGACGGCATTGCCGCCGCCTTCTACGATGGGCATTGCGAGTACATCCCCCGCGAGCAGTCCCACCGTGCCGTGTATTGGTATCCCCGTGGCACAGTCCTCACCGACGCCTCCGAAGGCGCCGGTGGCGAACCCACCGGATACGTCGTGCCCTGATTATTTCCTCCCACCCCGCACCCTGGCCCATCTCTGCCCACCGCCGGTGCGAAAATGACTTGCAAAGCCCTCCCCCCCTTCTATAATCCAAGCACCAAGTTCGTACGGGGTAAAGCGTGGTCGCTTAGAAGTCTAGGCGTCGAGAACACTTAAAGCTGAGAAC